>JBEIDV010000008.1:0-28254 GCA_040383285.1 Crocinitomicaceae bacterium
TGGCTTGGAGACGCTCGAAGACGCGATTGGGAAGGTGATCATTAAGACACCAGCAACGGCTGGCATGGACAATAGAGTTACCGTTATCCTGCAATCCCATTTGGATATGGTGCATCAGAAAAATGAAACTACGGTATTTGATTTTGATCAAGAAGGCATAAAAATGCGCATTAATGGGGATTGGGTATTGGCCGAAGGAACAACGCTAGGTGCCGATAATGGAATTGGTGTTGCGGCAATCATGGCCTTACTTCAATCAAATGATATTTCCCACCCTGCGCTAGAAGCCCTGTTTACAATAGATGAAGAAACCGGAATGACCGGTGCCAAAGAACTCGATGGAACCTTACTAAACGGTAAGATATTACTCAATTTAGATACCGAGGATGACGATGAACTTTCCATTGGTTGTGCGGGAGGAATTGACACCAACACCACGTACACGTACCAAGAAACTAGCATTCATAACGGTTGGGAGGTTCTTAAAATAAAACTACGCGGATTACTTGGAGGACATTCAGGTATGGACATCGATAAAGGCCGTGGAAATGCCAATAAATGGATGGCCAGATTGCTTTGGGAATTAAAACAAACAAACCCAATTCAATTAATTTCATTTGATGGCGGAAGTCTACGAAATGCAATCCCCCGAGAAGCCACATGTAGAATCGCTGTTGCGAATAGTGCGGAAGCAAGGGAAAAACTACTTCAAACCATTGCACATATTAAACAAGAATACAGCAGCATTGAACCGGAGCATACGTTCGAAATTGAATCCGTTGTGAGTAGTGGTGATGCAATGATTGATGCAGATTGCACAAAAATCTTAAACACGCTTTGCGCAGTTCATAACGGAGTATTCCGCATGAGTCCTCAAATAAAGGATTTAGTAGAGGCTTCTTCCAGTTTAGCGCGCGTTATAATCCATGAAGGAAAATTCACAACACAATGCCTCCAACGTAGTTCGGTAGAAAGCACGAAAACAGAAGTGAGCATGGCCATTCGTTCAGCATTCGAAAATATGGGTGCTACCGTAGAACAAGGCGGTGATTATCCAGGTTGGGAACCAAATCGGAATTCTAGCATTCTCAGGGTGATGGAGAATCTTTACAAGCAACTTTTTAATGAAGCACCACATGTAAAAGCTTGTCATGCCGGATTAGAATGTGGTATTCTTGGCAAACATCTACCTGGAGTTGAAATGATATCGTTCGGTCCAAACATCCGAGCAGCGCATTCGCCGGATGAAAAAGTACAAATATCTTCCGTTCAAAAATTCTGGTCCTACCTACTTGAAACACTTAAACACATACCCCAAAACGCATAATGTCATATCAATTAAATACCATTGAGGAGGCCATTGAAGAAATTCGAAATGGTAAAGTAATCATCGTTGTTGATGACGAGGATCGAGAGAATGAAGGAGACTTTTTAACAGCCGCTAGAAATGCTTCAACGGAAGTTGTAAATTTCATGGCTACCCACGGCAGAGGCTTGATTTGTGCGCCTTTGAGCGAAGACCGCTGCGATGAATTAGGCTTAGAATTAATGGTTCGCAATAATTCGGCAGCCTATGAAACACCATTTACGGTCAGTATTGACTTAATCGGTCACGGATGTACAACCGGTATATCCGCAAGTGATCGTTCGAAAACAATTTTAGCCCTAATTGATGAAAATATTCGTCCGGAAGAACTGGGTAAGCCTGGTCATATTTTTCCCTTACGTGCAAAAAAGGGTGGCGTATTACGACGTGCTGGACATACAGAAGCTGCGGTTGATCTTTCCAGAATGGCGGGGTTTGAAGAGGCTGGTGTAATTGTAGAAATTTTGAATGAGGACGGCACCATGGCTCGACTTCCTCAGTTGGTTGAAATCGCCAAGCGATTTGACCTAAAAATCATCAGCATCGAGGAACTAATCAAGTATCGAATCGCGCATGAAACGCATGTTGAACCCATCGTAGATGTTAATCTCCCAACAACTTTCGGAGATTTTCAATTGCATGCCTTTAAAGATAAAAACACCGATCAAGACCACTTGGTGTTGGTAAAAGGAACTTGGGGAAAAGATGAACCGGTGTTAGTTAGAGTTCATTCATCGTGTTTAACCGGGGATATATTTGGCTCCTGCCGGTGTGATTGTGGACCCCAATTACATAAAGCGATGGAGATGATAGAAGCGGAAGGGAAAGGTGTAATTGTATACATGAACCAAGAAGGACGAGGAATTGGCCTTGCAAATAAACTGAAAGCATACAAACTACAAGAACAAGGCATGGACACTATAGAAGCCAATATCGAACTTGGCTTTAAAGCAGATGAACGTGACTATGGCGTTGGAGCTCAAATGTTACGGGAGTTAGGGATAACTAAAATGAGGCTCATGTCTAACAACCCTAAGAAACGAACCGGATTAATTGGTTATGGGCTTGAAATTGTTGAAAATGTTGCGCTTGAAGTTCCTGGAAACCTACATAATCATGCTTATTTAAAAACCAAACGTGATCGAATGGGTCATGATTTACATCTAGACAATAATGCTTAAGGCGGTAAATCTTACAAAAAAATATGGTGAGCTTGAAATCCTTAAAGGTATTTCACTCGAAGTAAATGCCGGTGAGATTGTATCGATCGTTGGATCATCGGGTGCGGGAAAAACGACCCTGTTGCAAATATTGGGTACCCTTGATCGTCCAGACGATGGAACCTTCACTATTGATGGGATTAACCCATTTAAATTATCACAACGAGAACTTGCGAAATTTAGAAATCGTAAAATTGGATTTGTTTTTCAATTCCATCAACTCCTCCCTGAATTTGATGCCATAGAGAACATTATGATACCGGCAATGATTCAAGGATTATCAAAAAAAGAAGCGCGCGAGCGGGCCTTTTCTCTTTTGGAAAAAGTAGGGCTACAAGATCGAGCAAGCCACAGGCCGAATGAAATTTCCGGTGGGGAACAACAGCGGATTGCCGTATGTAGAGCGTTAGTAAACCAACCCAATATTGTCTTTGCTGACGAGCCATCTGGTAATCTCGACACTCAAAATGCAAATGAGTTACATGACTTATTTTTCAAGCTGCGAGAGGAACTAAACCAAACCTTTGTCATTGTAACGCACAACCAACACCTAGCTCAACAAGCGGACCGTATGCTTCAAATGCAGGATGGACTGATGGTATGACCGCAAGTGAACTAACCGAATTCCTTCTTGCGAAGGCAAATCAATTTGAAAACCTAAGTTTCATCGAGGACGACCCCATTTCAATCCCTCATCAATTCAAACGGAAAGAAGACATTGAAATTATAGGGCTTTTGGTAGCAACAATAGCATGGGGAAATCGAAAATCTATTATAAAAAGTGGAAATAAGCTTGTCACTATTTTTGGCGAATCACCACATGACTTTGTAATGAATTTCAATCCAACCCGAAGGATCGATTTCGTGCATAGGACCTTTTCGGGAGAGGATTTAGTGTTTTTTATTCAAGCCTTGAAAACGATATATGAAGGAGATGGGTTAGAAGCTGTCTTCAAAAAATCAGCTTCTGAAGGAATAGAAATCGCTATAAGCAACTTCCGAAATGTTATGCTTGAAACGCCTCACCTCACGCGAAGCACAAAACATATATCCAACCCAATGATTAATAGCGCATGCAAACGCATTAACATGTATCTACGTTGGATGGTCCGCTCGAATGCACATGGAGTCGATTTCGGTATTTGGAAAACACTTTCACCTAAAGATTTACACATTCCACTGGACGTTCACACTGGAAACATTGCAAGAAAACTAGGGATTTTAGAACGCACACAAAACGATTGGAAAAGCAGCCAACAGTTACATGAATTTGCCAAAGAACTTATACCCGATGACCCAAGTAAATTAGACTTTGCATTATTTGGATTAGGCGCAATCGAAAATTTCTAAAATACTAAGTTTTCTTCCTTGAGAATTTTCTCAACCTCACGAGACACAGAATCAATTAAATCTGGACGCACTTTACCTTTGTTGTAATAAGAATATAATTCTTCACATTGCTTTAATTGGTATCGCTTATTTTTCCAGGTATAAACCACGTGATAAGCCTCTTGGTATTGATCCAATCGAAAACGTATTACTATATCGTCATAGGAAGAGCCTTCAACTTCCCGTGTTTCAATAAAATTTCCTTTGAACTTATTAACAGCTACAAGTTTCCCTTCTTCACGTTCAAAAATTAAGGTGCGCCGAATAGGGAATTTGGCATCTAAATCCTGATAGGCAATCCCATTAATTAGCAAGATAAAACCATCCGATAACTCTTTGTCTTTATTCAATTTAAAAAACCTAAAATATTTTGGAGAACAGGCACCCATTTCATCTCCGGTTCTAGTTGTATCACAAATACCTAACTCCTTTAGTAACTTATACTCAACATCACTGTTGAACTTATTTAAGGTAAAATCAGTGAATATTTCTTTTTTCTCAAGCTTCTTTTTAACCGAATTATTTTTGGAATTTTTACTACAAACAAATATCAGAACGCTAAGTCCGATCAAGGCAAGTAAACCTATAACCACTAAACTTCTTCTTTGTAAAAAGAAATTTTTCGATTGTACTTTTTTAGACTCCATATATTAGTGAAATGTATTAAAAATAGACGTTGCAATGCGATTTGCTTTTTGGAACGCAAGTGAATCTATACCGTTAACAATACCCTGTTGAACGCAAACTTGATGAATGGTTTCAGTAGCTAAATTACCCGTTAATTCATCTTTAGCCATTGGACAACCGCCAATGCCAAGCATGGCGACATCAAACCGAGTACAACCTGTAGCTAACGCTGCTTCAATTAACGTGGTAGCACGATTCGGATTCGTATGTAAATGAACCCCTATTTCTATTGTTGGCAAGGCCATAGAGACATGATTAAATAGTTCCTTTAATAAGTCCGGGGTCGCTGACCCAATGGTATCCGACAATGCAAAATTGGTTATTCCGAAATCTTCGTAGAGTTCTTTAGCATAATCTACAACCAAATCAAGCGACCATAAATCTCCATAGGGATTTCCAAAACCCATTGATAGATAAAGCATCAGCGTTCTGTTAGACGCATGTACATGGGAAGCAATATGTTTTAAGCGTTGCTTTGACTCTTTTATGCTCGCATTTGTATTTCGTTGCTGAAATTGTTCAGAAACCGAAAACGGATAACCTAAAAAGGAAATTCGTTCGAATTCCAAGGCTTGTTCCATCCCTCGTTCATTGGCTATAATCGCTAATAAGTCGGTGTTCGATGGATTTAGTTCAGATAATACGCTCGCTGTATCCTGTAATTGGGGGATGGCCTTTGGCGAAACAAAACTACCGAAATCTAAGCGATCAAAACCACAATCCAATAAGGCATTCAGATACTTAACTTTTAATTCAGTTGGAATAAACTCTTTAATCCCCTGCATTGAATCACGTGGGCATTCGGTAAGAAAGATTTGCGAATTATCCACGTTTGATTAATTCATTGTTAATGTCTGCAATTAAGGAGGCTCCCTCATAAATAAAGCCTGTATAAAGTTGGATTAATGAAGCTCCCGCCGCTAATTTCTCCAACGCATCTTCCGTTGAATGTATACCACCTACTCCAATGATTGGGATAACTCCCCCCAGTTTTTGATTTAGGTATCGAATCACCTCGGTTGAACGTTTAGTAAGTGGTTTTCCAGATAAACCACCTGCACCAATTTCGCTGACTACTTCCTGACTTGTTATTAATCCTTGACGTGAAATGGTTGTATTTGTCGCAATAATACCATCAAGCGGTAGCGATAAGGCAATTTCAACGATGTCATCCAACTGATCATTAGACAAATCTGGTGCAATTTTTAGTAAAATTGGTTTTGGGCTTTGGAGTTCAATATTCAAGCGTTTTAACTCTCCCAATAATTTCAATAAGGGTTCTTTATCCTGTAATGCACGTAAGTTCTCCGTATTTGGAGAGGAAACATTCACAGCGAAATAATCTACAAATGGGTATAATTCTTTAAATACCTTAATGTAATCCTCATTTGCTTTTTCATTTGGAGTCCATTTATTCTTCCCGATATTGCCGCCAATGATTAAATTATCCGAGATTTTTCGTTTCGCTAAACGCTTAGCAACCGCAGCAACTCCCTCATTATTAAAGCCCATGCGATTAATAATGGCGGAATCCGATTTTAATCTAAAAAGTCTTGGTTTAGGATTTCCTTCCTGAGGCAGTGGGGTGACAGTACCTATTTCAACAAAACCAAAACCCAAGGCACCCATCTCACTGAAAAAGCGGGCATCTTTATCAAACCCAGCAGCTAATCCAACTGGATTTTTAAATGTTAAGCCAAATAGATTTACGGCCAGCTTTTCATTAACAACCTCTTTTGCTAGAAACAACCTAAGCAAAGGTATTCTAAGGATTATCTTAATTAATGCAACTGATATTTTATGTGCTTTTTCTGGTGAGAAAAGAAAAAGAAAAAACCTAATGAAAGAATACATTAATCTTATCTAATTTTTTTACCAGATGGCTTATAAGATTTAGTCTTAATTCGTTGACGGCCATAATCCTTGAACGTTAGATTCTTCGCAATAACTATGTTCAATCTATAATAGGAATCATATTGTTTAGAATCACCACGCTGATAACCAGCTCCAAACCAATTAAAGCCGTTACCAACAGTAACAGATTGATCGGATGGATTTGACAAGTAAGAGGCAGTAGGATTACTAAAACTCGTTGGATCCGCGTAAACAGTGGACACATCATCTAAATAATCTGAGAATACTACATTGTAACTTGCTTCTAAACCAATTCGCCATTGAGCACCAAGTCCCACTCTAAATCCAAACCCTGAAGGAATCGTCAAGGCAATAGGCGAATAAGGTTTGCTCTGTCCTTCTGTCATTAACGGCCTAAGGGAAACCCAACTGTCCTGATACTTTGCTTGTGGATTAAAATAAGTAGCACCAATTCCACCAAATAAATAATATTGTTGATTTCTACGCTTGCCACCTCTTGCACCAGGAAGATTATACGTTGGCGCAAACTTCTCTACAGAGAATAAAATTACCTCAATGCGTTGCTGTAATTCAACCATTGACGATCTGAAATGCAAATTTCTCGCATTTCTAACGGTTTCTTCAGCAAATTTATCATCGCCTCTGACCATTAAATAATTTAAGGAAGTCGTAGTAGCAAACATCGGATGAAAACGGTATCTAAATCCGATTCCTGCATTATAGCCTAAAGCTTTCCAATCCCAATCTTTTAATGAGTAATCATAGTTCGCTGTATTTGCACCTCCTAAATCACCTAAAAACTGCGTTGGTCCGACCTTGAATAACAATTCCTTTTTATTAAGAGACCAATTTTTTTGGGTATTGAAATTAATACGTTGGCCAAAGGCGCTTAGGTTACTTAAAACCAATAGCAAACACGTGAATTTTACTAAAATTCTATCCATGAAGCTAAATTACGAAAAAGTAGTTGTTTTCTATATGAAAAAGTTTAAAAGAATTAATAAAAAAACCGTTGAAAAGCCAATAGCCCCATAAAACCAGGGGCTATTGATTGTTTTTTTCTTTGGTAAAGCATCAAGGATTTCATTGAAATTCCTACGATTCGCAATGGATTCGCTTGATGGCAACTGTCTGTCAATTAGAAGTTTAGTCATACCGTTTTGTTTTTAGTTTTTATTATGTTTTGAATAAAGTTCTTTAAGTTTCACCAAGGCTCTAAAGGTTTTTACTTTAGCATTATTTTCGGTTAAGTCTAAAATTTCACCCATTTCTCTAAAAGATCGTTTTTCAAAAAAACGCATTTCAATAAGTTGCAATTGGCCTTCTTTTAATAAGGGAAGCACCTTTAACAATACTTCACGCTTATGCTCGGATTCATCCAACTGAAACTCCTCCATAACTCTCCCCAACTGCATAGAGTCAATACTAACTGTTCTTTGGGCTTTTTTATCACGAAAGGATTGATACAACTCACTTTTAGCAATCCTAAATAACCAAGAAGAAAATGGAATTCCGCGATATTCATATTTAGGCAAATTAATAAGTGCCTTTATAAATACACATGAGGTAATATCATACGCTGCTTCTTCCTCATCTACTCGTTTTACCACGTAACGAAAAATAGCTTCGTGATATTTTTTATACAATGGAGCAAAATACTCCGGATTACCTTTAGCGCGTTCAATGATTGCTAATTCATCTTCTGGCTTACCAAACCTGTCGAAATTAAGGAGAGTGATTGACATAGTTACTTAGATTTAGGGTTAAACAATACAGGCTTGCAGTCCTGTTTTTTTTGATTAACGCGATAATGCTAAATAGGTAACAAAAAAATTATAGAGAAATTCTCAACTGAATCACCAAGTCAGATTTACGACTTCCGTTGATCTGTTCGGCACCTGAACTTATTACAAAACGGTTATTGTATAAAAACACACCGTACCTAATCCAAAGGTCACAATGCCTTAAAAATGAATACCTTAATAAAACGTAAGCCCGACTACCTTGATAATAATAGGCAGGAACCGCAAATACATACAAGGCATTGTTCTCGAAAGAATAAATACGGGTATCATAGCCATCCGTATCAAACAGTGCGTATCTAAGCGCTAAATCTACTGGTGAACTTTTGGGTTTCCAAAGTAAATCTTGCGTAATTAGCATTCCATGTTGGAATCCTTTACTCTGGCTGTTAATTGTTAAAAACTCTACCCTACTTTTAAAGGTAAAAGCCTCGCTTATGACATATGAAAGATTTAAGCGATAATTACGTTGAACAAAAGGTTCTGTTGGCGTAACTGCACCTGCATAAACAGAACTATTCTTTTCTCGTAATTGCTGTCTAAATCTAAAATAAATTTCAAATATCTTATTTGGTTTATAGACCGGTTGAATTAAAAATTCATGTCCTTGACTTGGGGCATCCACTCCAAATTTCATCCAAGGAAACTTAAAAATATCCATATAGGCATTAAGGCTCCATGCTGGATTAAATTTCATTTTCAATCCGGCGTATAATCCTTTTTCGTTCTGCGTATTGCTCCCCTCTGAAAACCCTGCGTTGTAGAACGAATAAAAATCCCGCTGATAATCCCTATAAATCAACCCCATACTCACCTTAGAATCTAAAGAGATTAGTGCGCCATGCATCATTGCCCAACCTGAATTCCATTGTGTTAATTGTTCATTAAACGCCTTTGATACCTCCCCAAAGAGGGCAATATTTTTAAAATTATATGAATAATCAAACCCTGTATTAAAATGATGCTGACCGCGAAAATCAAACTGATTGTAAACCTTAATATCTTTTATGTATGGCTTATCGTATCCTTGGTACACTCCAGATAACCCCATTTTAAATAAGCCTTTTTTCAGGTTAAGGTTGGCGCCTAGAATATTCTCACGAAGTCCATTCATTTTTGAAATCTCCCGATTCGTACGATGCAATCCCGATAAATCGAGCGTTGAAATAAACTCCAAATCATCAAAGGTGGAATCAGCTATTACACTCGCATCAACCTTTTTACTTGAGGAAAAAAGTAGTAACCCAAGGTTCTTATACCCAAGTTCCACTGCTGCACCGCGCATAAACCGACTTTCATCCACCGAAGTATACGCTCGCAATGGAATAGCTGTACGTTTCGCGGTTGCAATATCTGCTGTTTTACCGAAGGCATAACTCGACCAAAAGCCAACACCTTGTCCGATTTGAACTTGATAATCTCCTAAAGCCACGCCACGAACATATTTTCCACCTTTAAAAAACACATGGGCGGAATAAAAATCAAACCCATTTTTCTGAGCGCCACGAAAAAACTGCTCTCCGGCATCCTTCTCTGTGGTTACACCAATACTTATATTCGTTTTATAGGTATAACGCCACCGGGTATAATATCGATCACTGTTTCCATAGTAATAATTATTACTTGCCTGAAGCATTGAATCCGAAACTTGATCATACCCTTGTTTGCGCTCAACCGTAGGTTGATACCTTAAAAACACTTCGTATTTCCCCTGTTCTAAGGCTTCTTTTAATGTGATGTGTATATTATCTAGTTTATCATCCACTTTAACAAACGGCCGCACTAACTGAATGGTTTCTATATCCCAGTAGCTTAAGCTTTGTAATTCATAAATAGAAATGAACTTACCAAAAAGTTTTCTATGTAACACTAAATCACTGATTTGCACTGTAGTCAGCAAGCCAAGTTCCTCGAGTTCTACACCATCCGTATAATTCAAATTTATTGGATGCTCAAAATAAAAATCTAATTGCTCTATGATGTTCGTTAGGTCGATGTTCTCTGATTGGAAACGCTCAGAAATAAACTCTATGCGTTGCTGAATTATTTCAGACTTATCCTGTCCATAGAATAAACTTAAGGGAGCTAAAACAAAACAAAAAAATGCAACACGGAGCTTCATTTCAATCGATAGGTAAAGGAAACATTGGGCGACCACCCGAGTTGTTGTGTAAAGGCTGAGCCAAAATCTAAGAAATATATTCCTTTAAACGCATATCCAACCCCTGCATTGACCTCTATAGGCTGCGTAGAAAACCCTGAACGAAAACTTAAGTAATTGATCGGACTGTATTCAAGTCCGGCCTTACCACGTAGCGGGAAATCTACATTTTTCTCTCCCTCCACACATACCAGTAGTTTCTCGGAAAATTTATAAGAAGACCCCAAACGCATTACTGTTGTCAGTCGATCCTCTTGGTATTCACTCAATTGTACCCGTGAAGCATTGACCACTGCAAATCCAATATGCCATTTTGAATTAACTTGTGCCAATAAACCGGCCTCACCCGTAGCCTTAAGCGTATTCCCATACCCTTGACCTAATCGAAACTGATGCACATTCATTTGAACCCCTAAAGCAAAAATCTCGGACAACTTTAAACTGTAACCTACCCCAGCTTTTAATGTCCTAAACTGAGTATAACCAAAACTTTGCGCACCAGCAGATATAACTCCTTTTTTCAACGGAATCGCGAGGGTAAGAGATTGTGTTTGTAGCTCCTTTAAAAGAAACCGATTTTCATATGAAACGCCAACTCCAAGCTTAGTAACACCAACTAACGATGCAGGATTATGGTGATATGCCCAAACATCCTGGAGGGTTACCGATGCATCTCCCATTGCCCTTGAACGACTGCCTGCAGGTGCCCAGCCTTGTCCTAAACAATATCCCGAAATTAGAAGTACTATTAAAACCAACCGCTGCATTTACTTGTTTTTAAAGCGTTTACAATTTAAATATTTCGCCTGTGTTGACTCTATGAAAAACCAAGATTTTCCATGGTTCGAAGATAAGGCATAAATAATTTTTTTTGAGTTATTCTTTCCCTCCTTGGTAGATAGATAATCAAATGTTAATTTCACCTTCATATCTTCACCCTGCTCTTCGATACTTAAAATAGAGTAATTGTCAATTTCTTCACCCGTATGCAGAAATAACTTTTTTAATCCAAGTGTATCAGATACATACGCATCAATAAGGCATGGATGGGTTAAGGAAACCTCTAGAATTGTTAATTCTTTATTGTAAGCATTTTGGTACTGAATAATCGCTCGATTTAACGATTTCTCCTGATTCGCTGTTAAAGAACATGCGCTGAAGAACCAAATTAGTAAACCGAATAGTAGGTATGATCTCATCGAAGGATAACAAAGATAAGGATTTCTTTCAATCTTTTCTTTCGTATCAAATGCCTAAGAATGGTATCTTTGGGACAAGAATTGAACTATGTCACTACAAGCACAATGGGTTAATCAACTGAAAAAAGAGCTCAAAACTGATTCCTTAAGCGAATTTCATTCTGAAATTGAGGAACTAAGCTGGAAGTTTTCGGACAACAACAATCGCCTACCAACCTTTGATTTTTCTTCAAATTACAACACGTCATGTGTTTTCTATAGCTACTATAAAGTGGCTAATGCAAAACAGAGCAATACGGAGATTTTAAAAGACTTAAATCAAGGGATTCAAGGATTACTTATTTGCTGGGATGAGGCCCCGAATTTTGATGTCTTATTTGATGGGATTTTGTTTGAATACATTCAAACACGTGTCATTATTACAGGTCATGAAGACCTCAACAAGATTAATCAATGGATAGCAAAAGTTAAACCTGCAAATTTCACCATAGAATATTCGGAACATACCCCAGAAACTATACATTTAATTGATGGATTTGCTATGTATGCAATTGGTGCAAACGCATGGCAAGAACTGGCCTTTATTTGTAACAACCTAATAAGATGCCTTCCCAATATCCCACAAAACCATGGGCTTACCATCGAACTAGGCATCGGAGAAAATTTCATGATAGAAGCCGCAAAAATCACGGCAATTCAATGGCTGTGTGAAGCCATATTAACAAAGCACCATCGAAAAGACCTCCAGGTTAACTTACGGGCAAAAATTGGATGGCGAAATAAATCAACACGTGAAATTCATACCAATCAAATTAGGCAAACCTCTGAAGCACTCTGCGCATTAGTTGCAGGCGTAAACCAACTTTGTATTACACCTTATGATCAGATGTTCAACAAAGGTGCTACCGAACTATCTCGAAGAATGGCCATTAACATTGGTCATATTTTAAGGGAAGAATCCCACTTAGATTGGTTTAATGGATTAATCAAAGGGAGTTTTATTACCACGCACTTGGTTCATCAACTGTGTGATTTGGTATGGTCTCAACTCGATTTAAAGGAAGGTTTTGATGATGAGTTAAAATCAAAAACAAAGGCAACCATAGCGCTTAGACATCGACGAATTAATGATCAAATTGATCGATTTATCGGAATAAACTACCTAGTCAATCCGCAAGAACAATGTGAACTGAAAAGTCAGGAAGTCGGAGCCTTTGGACTTCCATATTTATTTTTTGAAATGAGCTAATATGGCAAATTGGATTACCTATTTAACGAGTCGAGAACCCGAAGCACAACCTAAGAAAACAATGGATGGAATTATCATTCCATCTACTCCTCCACACATAGAAATTCCGGAACAAGCTTCAGGCCTAGCACCATTTAGGAGAGGTCCTTATGCCTCTATGTACACCATAAGACCTTGGACGATCCGTCAATATGCAGGATTTTCAACAGCAGAAGAATCCAATGCATTTTATAGAAAAAATCTCGCTGCAGGTCAAAAAGGCTTATCGGTAGCCTTTGACTTACCCACACACAGGGGATATGATTCCGATCATCCACGGGTTACTGGCGATGTTGGTAAAGCTGGAGTAGCTATTGATTCGATCGAGGATATGAAACGCCTATTCGATAAAATCCCATTGAATGAAATGTCTGTATCCATGACCATGAATGGCGCGGTGTTACCAATCCTAGCATTCTACATCGGTGCTGCCATAGAACAAGGGGTTAATCCAGCTGAATTAGCGGGTACGATTCAAAATGATATTTTGAAAGAATTTATGGTTCGGAACACGTACATCTATCCCCCCGAGCCATCGATGCGCATCATCGCTGATATCTTTAAGTATACTTCTGAGCGGATGCCTAAGTTCAATAGTATTTCCATTTCAGGTTATCACATGCACGAGGCTGGCGCAACGGCAGCCCAAGAATTAGCTTTTACCTTAGCGGATGGATTAGAATATATCCGAACCGGGATTAACGCGGGACTTAGCATTGACGAGTTTGCTCCTAGATTAAGTTTTTTCTGGGCGATTGGTATGAACTTCCCGATTGAAATAGCGAAACTTCGAGCAGGAAGAGAACTTTGGGCCGCGCTGGTTTCTGAATTTCAACCTAAAACGGAAAAATCTAAAATACTCCGAGCGCATTGCCAAACTTCAGGATGGTCCTTGACGGAGCAAGATCCTTTTAATAATGTTACGCGAACAACGATAGAAGCATATGCCGCTGTATTTGGTGGAACCCAATCATTGCATACCAATTCATTGGATGAAGCCATCGCACTACCAACAGATTTTTCAGCCCGAATTGCTCGAAACACCCAGCTCTTTATCGCATTAGAATCAGGTGTTCCGGAGTTTATAGACCCCTTCGGAGGAAGTCAGCATATCGAGCATTTAACCAATCAACTGATTGAAGAATCACGGAAATTGATGCAAGAAATCGAATCATTCGGGGGAATGTCAAAAGCAATCGCTAAAGGAATTCCTAAGTTAAAAATCGAAGAAGCAGCCGCACTTAAACAAGCACGTATTGATGCGGAAGAGGAAATTATCGTCGGGGTTAATCGATTCCAACCTGAAGAAGAAACGCAAATCGAACTGTTAGAAGTAGATAACAGTAAAGTGCGAATTCAACAGATTGAACAACTAAATAGGTTAAAAGAAACTCGCGATAACGTAAAAGTAGCCGAACTCTTATCTGCGTTGGAGCATGCTGCTAGAACCTCTGAGAATTTATTAGAAATTGCAGTAGCATGTGCGTTAGCAAGGTGTACGCTAGGAGAAATATCACTTGCCTTGGAACACGTTTTCGGAAGATATGAAGCAGAGATTAAAACGATATCTGGGGTTTATAAATCAATTGCCATGAAAGATGAAGCATTCAAAGAGGCTCAAACACGTTGTGATACGTTTTCCAAACTTGAAGGTAGACGTCCACGAATACTGGTAGCTAAAATGGGACAAGATGGGCATGATCGTGGAGCAAAAATAATTGCCACTGCCTTTGCTGATATTGGATTTGATGTAGATATGGGTCCACTCTTTCAAACACCGGAGGAGGTGGCTAAACAAGCCATTGAAAACGATGTGCATGTTGTAGGAGTTTCCTCGTTGGCTGCAGGTCATAAAACTCTCGTTCCTTCTTTAATAAACGCATTAGCTGAGCAGGGAAGAAAAGATATTATCGTTGTTGTTGGTGGCGTAATTCCTAAAAATGACTACGAGTTTTTATTCGAAGCAGGAGTATTCGGCATCTATGGCCCGGGTACAAAACTTTCAGAATCAGCTATTGAAATCTTATCACTGCTCATGAAAATCCACAATTAAATTGTAATTTCGGCATACAATTTGGTTGGAATAAAAAAATTAAATCTTTATCGAATGAACTATTTATCCATTGTTATTATAAGTTTTCTTGCGTTTAGCGTTAATGCACAAGAACTTACCTTTAATGCCACAAGACGCTTGGTAGAACCGGTGTTAAACAATGAAATTAAACCAGAGAATATTGTAGAAATAACCTATACTCCAGATAAAGAAATTGTCGAGCTAAATCGTACTTGGAAAATAAATGAGTCTTCAGTTCCGACAAAAGGTTGGGAATTTGTTAAAGGGTATACGGCAAATTCAAAAGATAAAATTCAATTGGTATTTACGAAAGTGGGCAACTATTCCATAGAACTTGAAGTTGAAACCGATACCTTGACGGATGAAGAAACATTTATAGGAGATTACAGTGATTTTATCACCGTTCGAAGTTTATTCCCGGAACTCGCTGCGCTTTACGCACAAAAACCTAAACCCAGCTATATGAAATTGGTTGAAAAGGCAAGTGAATATGTCGTAAAACCAAAATATGCAACGGATCCAACACCAAATTTATTTTTAGCAAAAGGAATGTTAGGTCTTGCAAAAAGACTTGAAGCCACACCAAAAATAGATGCTGAAACTGCAATGAGTGAGTGCATAGCGAGCTACGTAGCTGCGAAAGAATTAGATTTAAATGGCGTTTTGTTTGATGATGAGCATCAACGATTCATTATTGAATTAGAATCCTATTTATTCGATGACAACATTAAAGAATTCTCTGATTTCGACCCAGGAACAGATGCCTATGATAATTTTTCAGAATACGTAGATTACTACAGTGAGGTATCTTCTATTCCATTTGCGTCAACTATTTTGCAAGGTTATATTATCCTGAAAGATGGAAGCGCTCCGGAGGCTATTGCCACATGGAAAGGTGAAATTGCCACTATGAAAACCTATAAAATCACTGGAAAAGAAACAACCTATGGATATAAGGTAAAGGACGCTGACAGCGTGGAAGCGATCTTCTCGACAATTGATATTCAAATTCTTAAAATGGGCGTTATTAAAGCAGTTGATGAGCTAATTAAATTAAAAGGTGAAAATGGATTATTAGCTTGCGAATTACTTACCGTAGCTGAACCTTTTTTAGTGAATGACCGAGAATTCGAAAGTTTCTATTTAAAACGTATGAAAGAACTTAATTGTAAAACAGGCAATTAATATCAACAACGATACATTGAAAATTAAAACCATCTCTTTCAGATGGTTTTTTTTATTTAACTAATTTCGAAAGGTGAAAATACCTGCATATCTAAAAAATAAATTTACAATTACAGCCATACTGTTTCTTTTGTATATGTTCTTTTTGGATGACATGGATGCATTTAAAATTGTATCTAATTTGAGAAAACGGAATGCACTCGTCGAGCAAAACATAATCATGAAACAAAAGGTAGTTGAAAGTAGAAGTACCCTTCGTAAGCTGAGGCAAGTTCAATACTTAGAACACTTTGCACGTTCTAAAAAGTACTTTAAACAAATTGATGAGGATATTTTCGTTATAATACCTAAAAATTCGAAGAGGAACTAAAACCCAAGTTAAAAGACGGGAAATAGAAACGCAATATTTGATCGAAGGTAAAACTACTTTTTGCCATTTTCATTGCACCCTCTTGGCACAATCCTACACCGTGTCCATAACCCCTTCCCTCTAGTATTACAAATTCACCTTCAGAATGAACACTAAAAAAGGAAGATTTTAAATCGAATTTTTCGCGCAAATCGCGCATAGGTATACCGAAGCCTGGATGAATCAAAAAGGAGGTCCTGTAGGGACTATCCCAATGATAAAGTAGCGCTTTACTCAACGAATCATCTATAGGAAAATGATACGTTCCTACAATAATACGTTCCCATTCACTTATTGGTATTTTTTTCACCCATTTCGCCTGTTTTGTATACACGCAAAACGTATCAACGGCACTTTCTAAGCCGTCAATCGATGCATTCCAAACCATAGAAGGCTCACATGTTTGTCCTCCGCAATTAGCACTAAAGAATGTTGGTGCTAACGCTGAATCAGGTTGCAATAAGATTAAATGTTTGGTATTCATTACCGCTGAATCAATCGCTGCACTTCCATTTCTTTTGTGCAAATAAGCCTGACAATGTACTTGGTTACATAAATTAAACCCTTCCTTCTCATGCTTTTGCTTTGATTTCAATGCAAATGTTCTTGAAATAATTGCCTGTACTTTATAATACTCCATTTTCTGTCCTGTGCCCGCCTCAGACTCAACCACTCCCTCTAAATAATGTTCGAGGTCAATCATATTTACAATTAAAAGCGAACCATTACTTTGCTTGATTTCAAAATCACCTTCAAATGCTCTAGCTTTTAACACCGGTGAAATACCTGAAAGCTCAATAGATTTCTCATGCATTGACGCTATTATTCGAAGTTGTTTTATTCCCGTTTTTTTTACCCCCTGAAAAACCACGTCTAAGGAACCTGCTGAACCTTTGGAAACTTCACAAAATGAAAAATAATCTAAGGTCCCTAAAAAGGAAGTATCTGCAATTAAAAAGTATGTTCCTGTGGCGTTTGCAAATTTGACTTTAGCAAATTTTTGAGTAGGAAATAACCCGATACGCATTGGCTGTGCGAAATAAAAACCGATATAACTCCCGATAAAGAGTATAAATAAAATACGTGCCAACATAAAATCTAATACTGACTTTATTTAAAAAATGTTTCATGAATCGAAAAAGCAATTCGCTCGCTTGCACCTTTACCGCCAAGGGTTACTTTTAATTTTTTATACCCCGCAATTATCTGCTCTTTATTTTCAACAGAGGTTGTAAGCTTTTTTAGACTACGAACTAATTGATCTGAATTACAATCATTTTGAATCAGTTCCTCCACAAGACCTTCCCCTAGAATTAAATTAACCAATGAAATGTACTTAATCTTTACCACACGTTTTGCAATCCAGAAGGAAAGCGGACTACTTTTATAACAGACAACTTGAGGCACCTCAAAAAGTGCGGTTTCAAGCGTTGCAGTTCCCGATGTGACAAACGCAAAGGAAGCCTGTTGTAAAATCTCATAGGTCTTACCAAACTCAAAGCGAACACCTTCACGTTTGAAAGAATCAAAATATGCAGGCGATAACTGGGTAGAACATGCAACTATAACATCGAATTCCGTAAACGCTTTCGAAGCCTCTAGCATAATTGGCAATTTTCGCTTTATCTCCTGTAATCGACTTCCGGGAAGAAGCGCTAATATCGGCTTATTAACTTCAATTTTATTCTGATTTGAATGATTAAAGCGTTCAATTTCATCTAATAAGGGATGGCCAAAATAATGAACCCTCATACCAAAATTTTCATAAAAGTCCCGTTCGAAAGGCAATATGCAGTACAACTCATCTACATATTTTTTTATCTTTTTGACACGGTTCTGTTTCCATGCCCATAACTGTGGCGAAATGTAATACACTACATGGATGCCATGTTTTTTTGCCCATTCCGCAATCCGTAAATTAAAACCAGGAAAATCAACCAAAACTACCACAGAAGGTTTAAATTCAACGAGTTGAGCCTTACATGTTTTAAAATTCTTGAGGATAGTAAAAATGTTTAAGAAAACTTCCAAAAACCCCATAAAGGAGAGTTCACGTATGTGCTTTAAAACCTTCACATGTTCTGCAATTAAGCGATCGCCGCCCCATGCAACGAACTCCATGGTTGGATTTATTTTTTTCCATGCATTAACTAAATTAGCCGCATGTAAATCTCCCGATGCCTCACCACTTATAATAAATACTCGTTCGCTATTCATTAAAAGAAATTGGCATAAATAGCAAAAGGAACCAAGGTTAGTGTAGCCAAAATGATCCCGCGAGCAATGGAATATTTTTCCCGATTTAGAAACATATAGAACCAAATTAAATTTGGTATGCATGCTAAAGAAAGATATTTACTGGTATACTGCGTATTTTGAATAAATTGATGCCAGAAATAACTGAAATCATAGGAATACACCAAGGATAGAATTAAAAGCACAAGAGGCAACACAATCACTGGTGAAAGTAGTCCGATTCCATAACCCATTAATCCCTCGCGAGTAATTCTCATAGTTTCCAGTTTTTAATTTGATCTAATACCGCATAATTCGTTAAGTCAAAATGCGTAGGTACTATACTTATATATCCGTTATTTAAGGCATGTAAATCAGAATCTTCCCGTGGATTAACCTCACCGAATTCCCCCGTTAACCAGTAATAAGGTCGCCCAAATTGATCTTCTCGTTTATCAAAACGATCGGCCCAGAATGCATGTGCCTGAGTACATATGCTTATTCCTGCAATGTGAGAACCAGGAATATCTGGGATATTCACATTCAAGCAGGTGAACTTAGGGAAATCCTTAATTAGCGCCTTATTTATAATCTCACTAATAAAAGATTCATATTGCATAAAATCAGCCTCAGGACTGAAATTAGACAATGAAAAACCAATCGAAGGCAAACCTTCCATCGCACCCTCTATGGCAGCAGACATCGTGCCTGAATACAATACATTCGTGGATGAATTTTCTCCATGATTAATCCCAGAAAGTACTAGATCGGGTTTACGATTTAATACTTCATAGATAGCCAGTTTAACACAATCTACAGGTGTGCCAGAGGAAGCATATGCTTCTATATCCCCGAACATTGAAACACGGGTTAATCGAATTGGATCGTTCAACGTAATGGCATGCCCCATTCCGGACTGTGGTTTGTCTGGAGCAACTACAACTACCCTACCATGTTTCGACGCTATCTTAACCAAGGAATGTATGCCTTTAGCGTTTACACTGTCGTCGTTAGTTACTAGGATTAACTTTTCTGATTTTTCCATGTGCAACAAAAATAGCGATTATTCATCCCCTTGGTTAATTTTGTACCCAGAAAACAACAAATATGAACGTTCTACTTCCACATCAAAAATTTGGATTCTGCCATGCTCCCGTGTGTGCAGTACGTCAAGATAAAACGGACCGCTCAGAACTGGTTACTCAATTAGTCTTTGGAGAAACATTCGAAGTGATTTCACAAGAAGGACATTGGATAGAAATTCAATCCCTTTCGGATGGCTATGTGGGCTTCGTAGACCGAAGGCATTTGATTGGATTCAGCGAAAAAGAATTAAGAAAATGGCATGATGAACGCTTACTACTAATTGATTTCATAACACAAATAAACTCACCTTGGGGGAAGCTAAATTTACCTGCCGGTTGTTTCATTGGGAGCCAACATCAGTTTAATATCGGATCAATTGCGTTTGAACAACTTTATAAAGTAAATAAACTAAAGCCAATAGAAGTTATTTACGAATTCCTTAATGTGCCATACCTGTGGGGAGGAAAAACTTCATTTGGATTTGATTGTTCAGGATTGACCCAATTATTTTATCGAATTCAAGACATTAATTTACCGAGGGATGCCTCGGAACAACAAGCACTTGGGGTAGAAATCAAGCTCGGTGAGCAAGAGGCTAATGATTTAATTTTCTTTCAAAATCAAAAAGGCCAAATAACTCACGTTGGAATTTGCATCAATGATAACAAGGTGATTCATGCTTCTGGCAGGGTACGAATCGATGAGTTGAGAAATGGGCATATTTGGAATAATGAACTGAATGAAATAACGCATGATTTTCATTCAATAAAAAGATACCACTAGAATTCAAGATAAATTTAAGATATTTGTTAAAAACGTGCTGAAATGAATGTGTTAGTTACAGGAGGAGCGGGATTTATTGGCAGCCATTTGGTAGAGCGCTTGGTTCAAGATAAGCACCGTGTTACGGTACTTGATAATTTACTTCGTGGAAATAAAATACCTAAACGAGTAATAGAACAAATCACCTTTATCGAAGGTGATGTTCGCGACACCAAGCTGGTTTATGAATCGATGAAAGACATGGATGTAGTTTATCATTTTGCTGCAGTACTTGGTGTTGATGTGGTAGCGGATTTCCCAGTTGAAACAATGGATGTGGAAATTATCGGAACCCGAAACGTTATCGAAGCGATGCATGCACATGGCGTCAACCAACTATTTTATGCATCTACAAGTGGTATTTACAGCCATTCTGCCATTGTTAAAACAGCATTGAGTGAAGAAGTGCTTGTTGATCCACGGACATCCTATGCCATGGCGAAACGATACAATGAAATTTATTTAGCTAGCCATTTCGAGGAAAAAGGGGTGAATACTATTGCCTTGCGTTTTTTCAATGTATATGGAGAACGACAAGACAATCGCATGGTAATTCCGAGATTCCTAGAACAAGCTGAAGCCAATCTTCCATTAACTGTTTTTGGAAATGGAAAGCAAACAAGGGACTTTACCTATATCGATGATGTGATCGAGTCATGCATACGACTTCAAGAAACTAAAGGATTTCATATTGTTAATATTGCAAATGAACAAGAATGGACCATCAGAGAATTAGCTGAAACCATAATTGAAAACACAGGTTCATCCTCCAAAATAACTTATGTTGATGCTCCAAAAAAACGTTACGATTACGAAGTGGAACGAAGGATTGGAAGTTCGGATAAACTATTTAATTTAATAGGTTTTAAACCAAAAACATCCTTAACACAAGGGATAATTACAATTTTAACTCACGAAGAATATTCATCAAATGGACACAGCAATATTTAACTTAATAGAAGCAGAGCGCGTTAGACAAACGATTGGAATTGAACTTATAGCGAGTGAAAACTACGTAAGCGATGACGTCATGAAAGCCATGGGTAGTATTCTCACCAATAAATATGCTGAGGGATTACCAGGAAAACGTTACTACGGTGGCTGTGAAATCGTTGATCAAGTAGAGCAATTAGCGATAGACCGCTTATGCCAATTGTTTGGTGCCACATGGGCCAATGTACAGCCACATTCTGGGGCACAGGCGAACGCAGCCGTATTTTTAGCTTGTTTAACCCCAGGCGACAAAATTCTAGGATTCGACTTATCCCATGGGGGACATTTAACACATGGCTCTCCGGTTAATTTTTCTGGTAAACTCTATCAACCTTTTTTCTATGGTGTGGATAAAGAAACGGGCTTAATCGATTACCAATCGTTGGAAGAAACCGCCATGAGAGAGCGTCCTAAAATGATTATCTGCGGTGCATCCGCATATTCAAGAGATTGGGATTACAAGCGTATTCGTGAAATAGCGGACGCAGTTGGAGCTCTTGTTCTAGCAGATATCTCTCACCCCGCGGGATTAATCGCCGCTAAGTTATTAAACGACCCCTTGGAATATTGTCATATCGTTACGTCTACGACCCATAAAACACTCCGTGGACCACGCGGTGGCATCATCATGTTACGGCATAATTTTGATAATCCCTTTGGATTAAAATGGAATAATGGAAATCCAAAATCCATGGCTGCCTTGCTTGACGCGGCCGTTTTTCCAGGTATCCAAGGAGGACCGTTGGAACATGTTATTGCAGCAAAAGCTGTCGCCTTTGGTGAAGCGCTTGATCCATCTTTTACTACGTATATGACTCAAGTCCAGTCAAATGCAGCTGTAATGGCCGAAGAGCTAATGAAACGCGGATACCACATTGTATCCGGTGGAACGAAGAATCATAGCATGTTAATTGACCTTCGCAACAAAGGAATTACAGGGAAAGATGCAGAAATCGCCCTTGGAAAAGCACATATAACTGTAAATAAAAACATGGTTCCTTTTGACACGGAATCTCCATTTGTTACCTCTGGAATTCGAATTGGTACTCCTGCAATTACCTCACGCGGCGTGAATGGAGAAGAAATTTTGCGCATCGTGACCTTAATTGACGAAACCCTTCAACACCACACGAATGATCAAGTTATGGCTGAAATCCGAACGAATGTGGAGCATCTAATGGGTAACAAACCCCTCTTTGCTTGGTAATTCGATTTGAATCGAAAAAGGACTGGACCTTTCCCATTATTTGGGGATTTGTATTTATTGTATATGCCGCTATAGCTGTTATGATATGTTACAATGGAGGTGATTTTTCAGAAATTTATGTATTAGCGGGCGTTTGGATTGGACTTGGAATCTTGTTTTACATACTTCTTAAAACAACATTTTATACCGTTGATGAAGAACATTTAATCTGTCATATAGTTGGTTTCAAGAAGAAAATCCTCTTAAAGGAAATTAAAAAAATAGCGCCGCAAAAAGGAATTTACGCGGGATTAAAAATCAACACCTCATGGAAAGGAATCGTGGTATATTATGGCACATGGAATGAAATCCTAATTTCTCCTTCGGATGAATCCGGCTTTATTGCCGCTATACAAGCTAAGAATCCGACTTTACGGGTTTAAATCCATTCTTAAAGATCATAAAGGATTCCTTTCCAATACCCAATATCGATACTATATTGAGCGGGAATTCAAGTAATACGTGTGTAAAACTCAAGAAAAACAACACACTCAATCCTACACTATAATCATACAAATAGAAGCCACTAGCAACAATCCAAAGTGCTATAACCAATATGAATCGTACCTTAGGAACTTTATGCCAGCGAATGATTTCAGTCTTGCTAAACCAATTTAAATAATGGTAGAGGTAAGCAAAAGCAATAAACCGCATGAGCATTATTCCAACGGTAGAAAAGAAAACAGTATTCCAAAAATACTTTTTTGCGCTAGCAGGAAGGGCATATTTAAGCGGAATCGCCTTCTGGTAATAATCGTTTTCAGGATTCTCCACCAAGTAAGGCTGTGACAATCTGTTGGACAGGGAATCACTAATTCTAACTCTTGACTCCTTCGTAAATGAGGACCCTTTTTTATTAACAAACGAGTCTAAATATTGCTTATTGGACATAAATTCTTCTTCCATTAAATTAAAATGGTCAAGAATAGAAACATTGGTCATAAAGAACCCATTTCCTTTCGCATAATATGCATTTTTTCCATAGGATGTAAGGTTATTGTTTTTAGGATTAACAGGTAAGGAGAAGACCAAAATAACAGGAAAAACAACAAATCCTACCATTTGCCATAGTCCGGACTTACTTCGATTCTTTAATGCACCATAAAGCATAAACAATCCAGTAAACAAGTATACATGGATTAGTGTAGGGACCAATGAGGTTAGTGCAAAAACCGCGGTACTTGCATCATTCTCAGGTGCTCGATCCGGACTTAACCACCCAGAAACAAAAACATATAAAAATGCAATAGCGATAAACTTAATAATCGCATTTTTAACCAAAACGAATAAAATGGATGAAAACAGGGCAAACACGAGCAATTTATCAAACAAATTAAGTTCAACGAATTGCTTATATATTTCCCAATCATACCCAAAATCATTTGCAAAAGCAGCAACAGAAAGGAGAATACCAACCACTAATAATACAAGGAAATCGTATTTACCCTTTGAAAAATACTGTCGATCATGCAACCAACTAATCTCAGTTAGATAATGTAAGGGGCCTAGAAATGCATATGCAATTAAAAACGTTTCGAAAGGCATGAAATAAGCCAATACCGCCGTCACCGCCATTAACCCAATATTCACATAATTAATTCTATCTTCCTGAAGGATTGCCATCGTTAGATTTTTTTCAAATATACCGAATATCAATCATTTTTTTGTTCTTGATCAAACCCAAGTTGAACGGCATTTTTACGGATACTTTTAGCTACGGCAGTTCCAAAATCATCCGGTTTTGAGTTACTATTTTTGGATTGTTGCTCAATGTATGCGAGTCTTTTTTGATTCAACTCAGAAATTTCCTTTTGAACGCGTTCCCGTTCCTTGCTTTTTTCAGTAACCAACACCTTAATTTCCTCATCTGTTTTATCTTTTAATTCATCTGTTCTATCCTCCGCTTTCAACTTGGTTAATACCGTAGAATCGGCAGCAACAGCATCTACCAAATCCCAATCTCCATTCCAGTAATATGTACTTCCTTTAGCTACTGCGCGTTCCACCATTACGGCTTCATTTAAGTCCTTTGCATTATCGTCTTGCTTCGCTTGTTTCTGTTTTTTATCGGCGCCGGAAAAGCCATAAGATACATAGGTACCATTCAATTTAACATTATTCGTTTGAATAAGGGAATCGTAGGGCGTGGAAATGTAGGTTATTGCTTGATCGCTATTGATATTAAAAAAATCCCCACCGGAACAGGTAGCGCCATCTTGCCAAAATGTTCGAACACCTTCATCATAGGGACCGCAGAATATTGTACTTATAAGAACTCCTTTCGTTTTTGCCAAAGCACAAGACTCTTTGTAGGAAATAGGTCCTTGGTTGAAAGGCTCATTCCCTGCGATGTAAATTAATTTTAAATCGCCATTATCTGCAGACCAACTTAGATCAGTTAAAGATTTTTGAATTACAGCACCACAAAACTCATCTCCTCCATTGGTTGTTAATCCAAACAGCTTTTCAGAAACCAAATCAAGATCTTTAGTGAAATTCAATTGTTGTCGAATGTAATTATCCTTTGTGTTCAGGGATTGATTCCCATAATCATACATGGCAATTTCTAACGCTGGGGAAGCACCTTGATAGGTTAACTTAGCAACCTCATTAACAATCGCCCAAATTTTAGACTTAGCTTGATTCAAGAGACCGTCCATACTATTCGAGGTATCGAATAATATGACGAGTTGGACTTTACGTTTTCCGGTTTGCGCAACGGAACTAAAAACAAGATGTAAACTGAAAATGGATAAGAAAATGTACTTCATGGCTATTTAATTTGCCTTCGAGTACACCCCATGTTTGAATCGGTTCAATCCGTGGTAAAAAAACCAAGTGCCATGCGATAACTTTCTAGACCAAATCCCATCACCAAACCAATACAAACTGGAGTTAACAAGGATTCATGTCGGAACGATTCTCTCGTCGCTACATTAGAAATGTGCACTTCAATAACTGGTGTTTCAATGGCAGCGATACAATCCCGAATAGCCACACTGGTATGTGTATATCCTCCGGCATTAAAAAGAATTCCATCCCCCTTAAATTGTTGTAAGAAATCAATTAATTCCCCTTCAATATTGGATTGAAAATAACACAGTTCTCCATTAAATCGATGGGTCAATTCAGCGAAAAACTCTTCAAACGATTGATTGCCATAAACATCAGGTTCTCTGGTGCCCAGAAGATTCAAATTTGGGCCATTAACAATCGCTACTTTCATGCAGTAAAAATAAGGGAATTTTACAATTCATGCACTTATTCTACTAACTTTGAAATACCACATTACACTTGGTGTCAATTAATCTAAACCATGAACTGGGAGCAATTAACGAAGCAATTCATTTCCTATCTGAGAATTGAAAAAGGGCTCTCTGAGAATTCTTGTCTTGCCTACCAACAAGACTTAATAAAATTGCGTGATTTTTGTCTTTCCAATAAGGTATCCCCTACTGGTATTTCTTATCAGGACTTAAAAGAATTTGTTTCCATTCTGTATGATTTAGGATTAAGTGCAAGAACACAGGCCAGAATTATCTCAGGAATCAAGCAATTTTTCGGTTTTTTACTCCTTGAGCAACTCATTCAAAACGACCCAAGTGAACTGTTGGAACAACCAAAAATCGGTCGTAAACTCCCCGAAGTGCTCGACATGGAGGAAATTGATGCATTAATTGCGGCCATTGACGTATCAAAACCCGAGGGGCATCGAAACCGTGCAATCTTAGAAACTTTATACAGCTGTGGCATACGCGTCAGTGAGTTGGTAAATCTGAAACAATCAGATTTATTTTACGACGAAGGATATATTCGAGTGATTGGAAAAGGGAACAAGGAACGTTTAGTTCCAATGAGTAAATCGGTAGAAAAAGAGATTACTTGGTATGTAGATAATCAACGGAAACAACTCGATATATACAAAGGCGATGAGCAAATTGTGTTTTTAAATCGAAGGGGGAAACGCCTCACACGGGTGATGATCTTCACCATCATTAAACAATTGGCTGAATCCATCGGCTTGCAAAAAAATATATCTCCACATACGTTTCGGCATTCCTTTGCAACGCATCTGTTGGAGGGAGGGGCGAATTTACGGGCTATACAAGAAATGTTGGGACATGAATCGATTACGACAACCGAGATATACACCCATATGGACCAACGCTTTTTGCGGGAGGCTATTTTAACCTTTCACCCAAGAAATCATCAATAGGCAATTAATTCCAATAAAGTCTCTTCGAACCGTTTTTTAGGAAGAAACTGTTCTTCCAATGCTACGGCAAAAGGTACTGGCGTATCAAGGGAACCAACTCTTCTAACAGGCGCATCTAAGGATTCAAAGCAATGCTCATTAATCAATGCTGAAATCTCACCTCCAATCCCTCCAAATAACGAATCCTCATGAAGGATCAATGCTTTACCAGTTTTTCTTACTGAGTTATAAATACACTCGGTATCTAACGGTAGAAGGGTTCTTAAGTCAATGATTTCAACGTCTAAGCCACGTTCCTCTTTTAATTCTAAGGCCCAGTGCACGCCTGAACCATACGTTATAATACTGGCTAGCTTTCCTTCGCTTGCAACGGCTGCTTTACCGATTTCCAATTGATAATACGCGCTAGGAACCATTCCTTTTGTACTTCGATAGAGGGCCTTATGTTCGAAGAAAAGTACGGGGTTTGGATCTTCGATGGAGGCATTCAATAAGCCTTTGGCATCAAATGGATTCGAAGGATAAACTACTTTTAATCCTGGAGTATGTGTAAACCAAGCTTCGTTACTTTGAGAGTGGAATGGACCAGCAGCAGTACCGGCACCCGTGGGCATTCGAACCACTACGTCGGCTTGTTGTCCCCAGCGCCAATGAATTTTGGCTAAATTATTTATGATTTGATTGAATCCACAGGTAACGAAATCCGCAAACTGCATCTCCACCATCGCTTTCATTCCAGAAATAGATAGCCCTAATCCTGCCCCAACAATAGCCGACTCACACAACGGAGTATTTCGAACACGATCCTTACCGAATTTCTCTACAAATCCTTCGGTTACTTTAAAGGCCCCGCCATACTCGGCAATGTCTTGTCCCATAAGCACAAGATTCGGATGTCTTTCCATGCTTTGACTCAAGCCTTCTTGTATGGCATCAATGAACCTAAGTTCCTTAGACTCCCCAGTTGGTGGAATGACTTGTGCCGAGGTAGCAGCATACAA
>JBEIDV010000009.1:0-27640 GCA_040383285.1 Crocinitomicaceae bacterium
AAAATTTCGTGGAAAGGTTCAGGTATGAAACTTAGTGTAATTGAGCAAAGCGGACGAGTAGTGATGAATCGATCAATACAAAACTACCAAACGATTATGTTAACTGATTTGGAAGCGGGCATGTACATGGTAACCATCAAATCTACGAATGGGTCTACCGCGACAAAACAACTCATCGTACTTTAAGCAATACAAATAATATCAAACAAAAAAGGGGCCTCGGCCCCTTTTTTGTTTTAGTGTAAATCGTTCTATCGATATAAGGTACGCTTGACTGCTTTAATTAGGCGCTCAACATTTGGAAGCGCTTCATCAATTAATGAAGGCGAAAATGCAAATGGCGTATCCGTTTGTGTTACCCGTTCTACCGGAGCATCTAAATAATCAAAGGCATAGCGTTGCAAGTGGTAAGCTATTTCCGAAGAAATACTTGCCAAAGGCCAAGATTCTTCCAAAACCACGCACCGATTAGTTTTCTTAATTGATTCAACGATCGTGTGATAATCCAGTGGGCGAATTGTACGAAGGTCAATGATTTCAACGTTGATATTTTCTTTCGCTAATTCTTCTGCCGCAGCATAAGCAACTTTGATGATTTTACCAAACGAAACAATAGTAACATCTGTTCCCTTGCGTTTAACATCAGCTACCCCAATTGGGATGATGTATTCTCCTTCAGGAACTTCCCCTTTGTCTCCATACATTTTTTCAGATTCCAAAAAGACCACAGGATCTTCATCGCGAATGGCAGCTTTTAACAAACCTTTAGCATCCGCGGGATTCGATGGGGTAATCACTTTTAATCCCGGAACATGCGCATAAAATGCCTCAAAACTTTGTGAATGGGTAGCTGCTAGCTGTCCTGCCGTTCCATTTCCACCGCGGAAAACAATTGGACAATGATATTGACCGCCTGACATTTGTAACATTTTAGCTGCGGAATTGATAATTTGGTCTGCCGCTAGAATAGCAAAATTCCAGGTCATGAATTCAACGATTGGACGCAAGCCATTCATGGATGCACCCACAGCAATTCCTGCAAAGCCCAACTCAGCGATTGGCGTGTCGATGACACGTTTCGGACCAAATTCATCTAGCATTCCCTGGGAAACCTTGTATGCACCGTTGTATTCGGCGACTTCTTCTCCAAGTAGAAATACAGAAGAATCTCTTCTCATTTCTTCAGACATTGCTTCTCTCAAAGCTTCTCGAAACTGAATTGTTTTCATGTTAAAGGTAAAATGTTGTAAACGAGGTGCAAAGTTAATAAACGAGTCTATAAAAATAAACTAAGCGGCGAATAATCTGCCAACTTTCGATTTATTGAATACAGTTTCCGCATAATCCAAAGATACATGGAACTTTTTCTTATTGGATGAAGGGAATTCATACATGGCATCCATGAAAATTGCTTCACAAATAGAACGCAATCCACGGGCCCCTAATTCAAATTCAATCGCTTTATCAACAATAAAATCAAGGACCGCTTGATCAAAGGTTAATCGAATACCATCCAACTCAAAAACTTTCACAAATTGCTTCATCAACGCATTCTTTGGTTCTGTGAGTATACGACGCAAGGCCACCCGATCTAAGGGTACTAAGTGACTCAACACCGGGAATCGTCCGATTAATTCTGGAATCAATCCATAGGCTTTTAAATCTGTGGGCGATATATAACTTAAAAGATCTATTTTCTCTATGTTAGGCTGCTCCTTTGATGAAAATCCAATGGTTGATTTATTTACACGATTCGCTATTAACTTTTCTATGCCATCAAATGCTCCGCCACAGATAAATAAAATATTCCGTGTATCTAATTGAATTAGTTTTTGTTCTGGATGTTTTCTTCCTCCTTGAGGCGGAACATTTACTATAGTTCCTTCAAGTAATTTTAACAAGGCTTGCTGTACACCTTCGCCAGAAACATCTCGTGTAATCGATGGATTATCCTTTTTACGAGCAATCTTATCAATTTCGTCTATAAAAACGATTCCACGTTGTGCTTTTTCTACGTTATAATCTGCTGCTTGTAATAGGCGAGTAAGTATCGTTTCAACATCTTCACCCACATATCCGGCTTCAGTTAACACGGTTGCATCAGCAATACAAAACGGTACATCCAACAAATTAGCGATGGTTTTCGCCAAAAGAGTTTTACCAGTTCCCGTTCTACCGACCAATACAATGTTTGATTTTTCAATTTGAACATCTGATTCCTTCAAGTTCGCATCGATACGTTTATAGTGGTTGTACACTGCAACGCTCAGTACCTTTTTCGCCTCGTCTTGCCCAATCACATACTCATCTAACTTCGCACTAAGCTCCTTTGGTTTGAGCGAACTAAATACCGTATTATCAGTGGAAATTTCGATTTGATTTCGATTTAACTCACTGTCAACAATTCGTTTTGCTTGAATCACGCATTCATCACAAATAACCGCTGAGGCACCAGAAACTAATACATGTGGATGTATAATTTCATTCCCACAAAATGAACATTCTCGTTTAGAGGTCATCTTATTTCGGATTTCTCAACAAGACCTCATCCACCATACCATACGCCTTTGCTTCTTCTGATGTCATCCAATAATCGCGGTCAGAATCTTGCCAAACCTTATCGTAGTCTTGTTTAGTGTGTGTTGCAATAATGTCGTATAATTCCTTTTTCAACTTCTGAATTTCACGAGCCGTGATTTCAATATCCGACGCTTGCCCTTGAGCACCGCCTAAGGGTTGATGAATCATCACCCGTGCATGCTTAAGAGCACTTCGTTTACCTTCAGCACCCGCACATAATAAAACAGCTCCCATGGACGCAGCAATTCCTGTACAAATTGTGGCAACCTCAGGACGAATATATTGCATGGTGTCATAAATACCTAAGCCTGCATACACTGAACCACCCGGTGAATTCATATAAATCTGAATATCTTTTTTTGCATCTAATGATTCTAAGAACAACAATTGAGCGTTGATGATATTTGCAACTTGATCATTAATTCCCGTCCCTAAAAAGATAATTCTATCCATCATTAATCGGGAAAACACGTCCATTTGTGTCATATTCATTGGACGCTCTTCTATGATGTAAGGAGTCATTGATGATTCGATAAAATGCCCAACGTGCATACTATTCAACCCTACATGTTTTGTAGCGTATTTTAAAAATTCTTGTCCTTCGTTCATACGTGATTTGATTATTTCTCAAAATTAACCAAAACGAGCCACAATTTCACATCTATGTTTCTATTTTTACAGAAATGGTGACTCCTGAGCAAATTTCCAATGCCAAAATCATATTTTCTCCACTAAACTGGGGTATGGGGCATGTAAGTAGATCACTTCCCCTACTTAATCAATTACTTGATCAAAACAACTCCATTACGGTATTTTGTACTTCGAAGCAGCAGGAGATTTATGAACTTTATTTTAGCAACTTACGTTTCATACATCATGAACCCTATGCCTTTTCCTTTGGTACAATGGGTTTTAACACCTGGGAATTCTTAAAGCAACTTCCTTGCTTAATCAAACAGCACCGAGCAGAACAAAAACGAATTGCCGAATATATTGCCTTGAATCCAACGGATTATATTATCAGTGATCAACGCTATGGATTTCGCAGTACTTCGGCATGTTCAATTTTTATGACCCATCAATGTAGGTTGGCGATTCCATGGTATTTAGGGCTCGGACAGTTCATTAATCGATCGCTAATTCGACGTTTTAATATGACATGGATTATGGACGATGAGCACCAACGATTTGCGGGGAAACTCTCCGAAAAATTTGCACATAACCAACATTATATTGGGATTAAATCTAGATTTCACATAGCTGGTAATCTAAATAAGAAAGAAAAGAAATTACACGTACTGGTGGTAAATGGGCCGACAGAATTCCACCCCGTATTATTAAAGGCTTTCGAACCTGAATTAAGTAGAATTGACGTTATTATTGGTGCTCGACCAGACCTATCAAACAACATTCCTTGCATCTATTCCTGGAACGAAGCAGATGAAATACTAAATCAAGCCGCTACCATTTATAGTTTTTGTGGATATTCCACCTTAATGGATGTTGTTGTCTTAGGTTGCGAATGGAAAAGCATCCCTACTCCCGGACAATGGGAACAAGGTTATTTGCATAAAAAAACCCTGACCGAAGGGCCAGGGTTTCTGTGTAATGAGACAAGCAATTAGTTCACCGCAGCAGTGAATGAAGCATCATTCATGAATTTGATAAACTCACGGTCTTTAGCTGCTTTTTCTTTGAATTTTTTGTCTTTAGCAATGGCAGATTTCAAGTTACTTACTACTGCATCAACCCCAGCATTTGAACGTGCCGCAATGATTGCTTTTAAGTAAAATGCATCTGCTGCATCCTTATCTTTAGATGAAGATAGGGTTGTACTTGCATCTTCTACATTTCCGTTCAACACTTGCGCTAAGGCCTTATTGAACGAAGGAGAAGCCATAGCCGATATGGCAGAAGAATAACTTCCTTCAAGAATCATAATGGCTGCATTGTTGTAAGAAACCTCAGCACTTTTATCCTTCACTTGAGCAAGTAGTTTTTTAGCTGCAGCTCGATCTCCTTGTGACATCGCAACACCTGCTAAATTATTTTTTGTTTTGCTATTGTCTTTAAGGTTTAACGCTTTTTCAAGATTCGTTTTTGCTTTAGAAATATTACCTTGCATGTATGCAACAGCACCTGCATTATTGAATGCTCTTGAATCCGTTGGGTATGCTAAGGCAGCCGCATCATAAATTTTACCTTGTTCATTCAAATCTTTAACCAAGGTAGACGCTGTGAAAATCAATTCATCAGCCGACATTGAAGAAGGCGAAGCTGCTGCTTTCGCTTTCAATTCATCATCAGAAAGCCCTTGCTCTGTATAGTTAACAACAATTACAGCACGACGAATTTTAGGAAATACTTCTTTTTCAAGTTGCGTGAATCCTTTTCCGAGAGCTACCAAATCTTTCTCACGTTGCTTCGCATCATTTGACATCGTCAAAACACGTAAGAATAAATCTTTGTCCGCTTGAGAAATAGAAGCCGTACGCGCTAATTCTACTTGGAATCCATCAAAATCTTCACCTAATGCTGCGGTAACATAACTTGATGAATCAGAATACATGGTTAATTTATTTTTCTTCATTAACTCCATGAACGCTTTACGAGCCGCTTTTGAACGATTACCAGAAAGGTTATTGTTAAATGTTTCTTCACCGTCAGGGGAAGCAAACCCTTTTACATCAATCGAATTGATTTTAATTTTAGGGTTAGATTGTGCCGCTTGAATCCATGCTACTAATTCAGTAACATCTTTATCTTTCATTTCCGCTGCACGCACATCGGACTTACCTTTTAAGTAATTCAACTCTGCGCTAGCCGTTTTTTCGAAAGAACGCGGAATGCTCGCAGTTTCTGTTAGCATATTAAAGGTTGGACGAACTAATAACGGGGTAATGATCGTAGCATCTGCCAATTTTGTTTCTGGAAGAGCTTCTTTCGTTTTTTCTTTCGTTCCTTTAAAAACTTTTCCAGTCAATTTCAAATCGGTAGCCTCCATGGAAGGATTGTAAGCTACAACTTCAGTAAACGTAGCTGTGCCACCTGGCTTGAATGTAATTGATTCACCATTTCCTGTAGCTTTTTCACCTTGAATTTTCCAAGTGGTAAGTTTCGCATCTCCTAACACAGGGGTAATTTCAACACTTACTTTTTTTCTAATTCCTTTAGGTGGAATATTCACAGTAACAGAGATTGCTACACTATCTCCATGCATTTCAAGCGGATTTGGAGTTGTAGTGTATGACAACTCTTTCAACTGATCGCAACTTGATAATGCAGATACTGCAACACCGAATAAAAGAATCTGGTAGAAGTTTATTTTCATAGTTAATTTATTTATTTGCCCGTCAAATTTAACGAAATTATTGAATAAATCAAATATTTAGCATTAAACGAGTTCAAGTAAGGGTAAATAGACAAACGGACGTAGATTCCAATGTGGATGGGGTAAGGATAAGCGATCATCTTGCAGCGATAAATTATTATAAAAAACAATATCGATATCAATTATACGATCTTGATACACCCCATTCAAAGAAGTTTCTTTTCTCCCCATTTTAAACTCGATGTCCTTAACTAAATCTAACAGCAATAAGGGCGGATGTCCTGTTTTAATCTTTACACAAAGATTTAAAAAATCATGTTCAGATTCAAACCCATGGGGTGTTGAATAGTAAATCGCAGAGACTTTTTCCACCAAGATTTCTGCTTGCCCCAAATGCATCAAACATTGTTTGAGGTTTTCTTCTTTATCTCCTAGGTTCGTGCCGATTGAAAGGTAAGCGACATTTAGTTCTCCCATCGGAATGAGTTTATCATTCGGGTGAGGTCGACCTTTAGATAATCTAATGTTGGTCTTAAACTATCATAATTAGGACGACAATTTAACAATACCTCGCCTCGAATAAAGCGATGTGTAGAATCCGTTAAATAAAACTGATAATTGGTCGCTACATTTCCGCTTAGGGTGAAAAACGTTCCAAATACGCGGTGTTCAGGGTCAATGATTTGTGTAAAATCAATGCGATCCGCTTTTATCTTATGTTCATCTACTAAATCATTCGCTACATTGATCAGTTTAATCAAAGAATCTCGGTCAGTAAATACCTTTGTTGATAACAATAAGGAACCATTCAAGGGGCCAAGGTCGATCTCTTGAAAACCAAAACGTTTATCGCCGATGTTTCTACTTAAGGAGTAATTAACCGACATATCGAATCGATAATTGAACAAGGAATTAACTACCCGTTTATTTTCATATGCATGGTCGGGAAGGCTGGTTCTTAAATAACAAGGCGGTTTAGGCACCACCGGATCTTCTTTGCATGCGCAAAGTACTATGAAAAGAACTGCAAAAAGTAATCCTATTAGTTTTGTTGAACTTTTACCCATTTTATTCTTCGCTTATCAGAGGACACCACGGTGAATTTAAAATTCCCTTGAATGATGTGCTCTTTGTTTTTTAATATTCGTCCAGACTGTTCAACGATGAACCCTCCTAAGGTTTCCGCATCCCCTTTCATTGCCTCAAATTCATCCCCGTCGAGGTCGATAATTTTATAAAAATCCATGAGTGAAGTTCGGCCTTCAAATAAAAACGAACCATCATCTAAGCGCTTATAATCTACTTGATCATCGTCAAATTCATCCGTAATATCGCCTACGATTTCCTCTAAAATATCTTCCAAGGTTACAATTCCACTTGCACCACCATATTCATCAACAACAACGGCTAAGTGCATTTTCATGCTTCTGAATTCCTGCAATAAATCATCAATCTTCTTATTTTCGGGTATAAAGAATGGTTTTCTCAATAGTGTTTTCCAGTCAAAATCAGCACTATTTTTAAGGTGAGGCAATAAATCTTTGATATACAAAATACCAATCACATTATCTGCACTTTCCTGATAAACTGGAATTCGGGAATAACCGGCATCAATAACAAAAGAAACCACTTGATCAAAGGTGAAATGTTCGGGAAATGAAGAAGCCTCAATGCGAGGCGTCATGATTTGAATAGCCTCAGTTTTTCCAAACTTAACAATACCTTCAAGTAAGCGTTGTTCATCTTCAGACGTACTCTCTTCCGTAGTAATTGCAATGGCCTGTTCGAGTTCATCGGATGAAATTTTTAGGTTTTTCTTGCCCGCTTTACCAATAAAGCTTGTCCCGTTTACTAACAAGGCCTTAAGCCAAGAAACCGGAGGTGTTCTTCGAATGACATCAATAGGAATTGCCATGAACCGTGTGACTTTTGCAGCATTATTTGCACCATAAATCTTTGGTATAACCTCCCCGGTAATCAGAATCAACAAGGTGATTCCAAAAATCTCTACTAACAACTTAGGGACTTCGCCATAGCCCTCCATCATTTTATTTAAAATAAGTGTGGAGAGAATTACTATACCCACATTCACAAAATTGATGGAAATAAGCAACAAGGCAATTAGTTCTCTTGGTTTTGAGAGTAAATCAAGAATTATTTTTGAAATTTTCGAGTTCTCAGATTTTAAGCGATCCTTTTCCTTGGGATTCAGTGAAAAAAAGGCTGACTCCGATGAGGTGGTTACTGCAGCTAACACCAACAGGACTACAATAATCGAGGAATAAATTGTTTCCGTGTTTGTCCACGAAGCTTGGGCCAACAAGGGCCTTATGGGTTCGGAGGGGTCAGGCATACGTTAAGTTAAAATGGAGTTTCATCTTCTGGTTTAGCTTTAAATCCATCTGCCGCTGAAGGTGGAACTGACGGATTGTTTGGGTATGGATTCGCGGGTTTCAACTCTTGTTCCGGACGCGACAAAATAGTCATTTCATCACCAACCACTTCGGTGGTGTAGCGCGTATTACCATCCCGGTCTTGATAGGATCGTTTTTTCAACTTTCCTTCGACATAAATCTTTGTTCCTTTCCGAAGGAACTTTTCTGCCACTTCGGCAAGTCCTCTCCAAAGTACAACATCATGCCAATCAGTATGCTCTCTCTTCTCACCGGTTTGACGATCTGTATAGGATTCTGAAGTGGCTAAGGGAAATGCTGCAAGAACTCCCCCATTCTCAAAATGGCGAACTTCAGGATCTTTACCTAAGTTTCCAATTAAAATCACTTTGTTTACAGTGCCACTCATAACATTGTATTTTGGCCTAAATTACTATTTTTTTGATTTAAACGTGCGCTTCGCTTTACTAGAAGGTTGGTTTTCTGCAATGGTAAGGCATTCATCTAATGTCAAGCTACTTGGTTCTGTTCCTTTGGGTAACTTATAATTGTCTTTTCCGATTTTCAAATAGGGCCCGAATTTACCATTTAATACTAATACATCAGGTCGATCATCAAAGGACTTGATTGTATTGTTGGCAGCCCCAGCACGTTTTTCAAGAATTAATTCAATTGCACGATCAAGCGTAATTTCCATCACACCCTCCTCCTTTGGAATCGATGCGAACAACTTACCTAGTTGCACATAAGGTCCAAATCGACCAACATTTACTTTTATAACTTCTGATTCAAATTCACCTAAAACTCTTGGCAACTTAAACAACTCCATCGCATCATCCAAGTTAATGGTTGCAATGGATTGACTCTTTAATAAGGAAGCAAAACGAGGTTTTTCTCCATCTGTTTGCTCATCTCCAATTTGGATCATTGCGCCAAATTTACCCATTCGGGCAATTACCTTTCGACCAGACGTTGGATCCACTCCTAATTCCCGTTCACCAGTCACTCGTCCTGAAGTTTCCATGGTTTGCTCCACCGTTGCATGAAATGGCGCATAAAATGTTTTTAGCATCGCATTCCATTTTACTTTTCCTTGAGCAATTTCATCAAAGGCTTCTTCCACACGCGCTGTAAATTGGTAATCCATAATCTTCTCAAATTGTTGCTCAAGAAATGACGTTACAAGGACCCCAATATCTGTAGGAACTAATCGATTCTTATCGGCACCAACCGTTTCGGTTCGTTCATGAACGGACAATTCATCGCCTTTCAATTGGAATTGAACATAAGCACGCTGCAACCCATCGCTTTCATTTTTCGCTACATATCCGCGCTTTTGAATGGTTGAAATCGTAGGCGCATAGGTTGAGGGGCGACCGATACCAAGTTCTTCCATCTTTTTAACAAGACTCGCTTCGGAGTATCTTGAGGGACTGCGTGTAAAACGCTGCGTAGCCTGCACATCAAGCACATCAAGTACTTCTCCTGTCGATAATTTTGGTAACATCCCCCTCTTCTTCTTCCTCTTCATCCAGTGTGCTCGCTGCATACACCCTTAAAAACCCATCGAAAACGATCACCTCGCCTTTCGCTGTGAATAATTGATTATCAGGAGCTCCCGATAGTTTTACCGTTGTTTTTTCTAATTGCGCTGGAGCCATTTGACTGGCCAAGGTTCTTTTTCTTATCAACTCATAGAGCCTCTGTTCGTCTCGATTATCAGAAACTTCCACTGCGCCAAAATTAGAAGGCCGGATGGCCTCGTGAGCTTCTTGAGCAGAGGCAGATTTTGTAGCATACTTTGTTGGCTTTGAATAGGATTCGCCATACGAGGAAATAATTTCTTCAGCAGCTCCTTTCAATGCGGTTTCAGATAAATTGGTAGAATCCGTTCTCATATATGTTATGTGACCTGATTCATATAATTTTTGTGCAACAGACATAGTCCGTGAGACAGAAAACCCTAGTTTAACCGAAGCTTCTTGTTGTAAGGTAGACGTAGTAAATGGAGACGAAGGCGTTCTTTTCGTTGGTTTTGTATCAATAGATTCAACGGTTAAGTCGCGTCCTTTCATACCATGTAGAAACTTTTCTACACCTTCCGAGTCTTCGAAATTATGGTCTAATTCTGCTTTCAGCACCCCATTCTTTGCCTTGAGATTAGCAATTGTTTTAAAAAAAGAAGCCGAGATAAACGCTTGGATTTCCTCTTCTCTTTCTGTAATTAATCTAACGGCAACAGACTGAACACGTCCTGCAGATAAACTTGGCCTAACCTTTCTCCATAAAACGGGAGACAATTCAAACCCCACAATTCGGTCAAGAATTCTTCGGGCTTGTTGTGCATCTACTAAATCTTGATCTATTTTACGCGGATTAGCAATTGCTTTTTGAACGGCAGTTTTTGTGATTTCATTAAAGGTAATACGGTGTGTATTTTCCTGTTTAAGCCCTAATGTCTCGAACAAATGCCAAGAAATCGCCTCCCCTTCACGGTCCTCATCCGTTGCTAACCATACAAACTCCGCATTTTTCGCCAACTTTTTCAACTCAGTGATTAAGGGTTTTTTCTCGGCAGGAACCTCATAATTGGGAATAAACTCATTGTCTATTTCAACTGACAAGCCCTTCTTTGCCAAATCCCTGATGTGACCAAAACTAGATTTTACCGTGTAATCAGCACCTAAATAACCCTCTATAGTTTTGGCTTTTGCCGGTGACTCAACGATGACTAAGTTTTTTGACATGGGTTTCAATATTTGTGACAAATTTATAACTAAAACAATGCAATACACGGTATGTTTTTCCTAAATATTTTAACCCGTATATATTTAACCTATGGTTAAGGGACTAGATATTTTTTTGTTAAAACATCTGAAATTATAAAACATGACATTTTGACACTGCACTGAATTGTGGTAAATTTGTACCATGCAGCATGATAAAACAGCCAACGAACCATTAAACGAAGACCGCCAGGGAGAGGTATTATTACAAGGTTCAAACGAATCAAATAGTACACAAAAGAAATTATACTTGGAAAGCTATGGGTGTCAGATGAATTTCTCGGATAGTGAAGTTGTTGCATCAATTTTAGCGCAAGACGGCTACGCTACAACCCGTAATATTGCAGAAGCAGATTTAGTTTTAATTAATACCTGTTCAATTCGTGATAACGCCGAACAACGTGTGCGCAACAGGCTAACTGAATTCCAACATCATAAGCAGCAAAATCCAGAATTAGTTGTAGGGATCTTAGGCTGTATGGCAGAAAGGCTAAAGAAAAACCTACTCGAAGAAGAAAAATTAGTAGATATTGTTGCGGGACCTGATGCATACCGTGATTTACCAAACCTAATTACCGAGGTAGGAACCGGTCAAAAAGCCGTTAATGTGTTGCTTTCCCGAGAAGAAACGTATGCGGACATTTCACCTGTACGATTGGATCAAGGAGGGATTTCTGCGTTTGTTACCATCATGCGTGGATGCGACAATATGTGTTCATTCTGTGTGGTACCCTTTACCCGAGGACGTGAACGATCTAGAGATCCGAAGTCGATTGTAGCTGAATGCCATGATTTATTCAATAAAGGCTACCGAGAGGTAACACTATTGGGTCAAAATGTAGACAGTTACCGCTGGAACCTAAGCTCAAAGGGTGAAATAAAAAATCATGAAGATACCCCTATGAATTTTGCGCAACTATTACAGGCTGTTGCACATGTTTCGCCGCTGCTTAGGGTTCGATTTAGCACCTCACACCCGAAAGACATGACCGATGACGTGTTGGAAGTAATCGCATCAAACCATAACGTTTGTAACTATATACACTTACCCGTACAATCCGGAAACACAGACGTTTTATATCGGATGAATCGTGGGTACAACAGGGAGTGGTACCTGGATCGAATAGATGCTATACATCGTATTATTCCAAATTGCGCCATCTCAACAGATATTATTACAGGGTTTTGCGGCGAAACAGACCATGAGCACAAGGACACCGTAAGCTTAATGGAAAAGGTCCAATTCGACTACGCATATATGTTTAAATATTCAGAACGTCCAAAAACCTTAGCGGAGCGAAAATTTGAGGATGACGTTCCCGAAGCGGTAAAAAGCAAACGCCTCACTGAAATTATAACACTACAAACAGCACATAGCCTTGCAGCTAATGAACGGCAAATTGGATCAATTCAAGAAATTTTAGTGGAAGGTCCTTCGAAACGATCCGAATTACAATATTGCGGGCGAAATTCAATGAATTCTATGGTTGTATTTGATCGAAAGGATGCGCAAAAAGGCACCTATGTGCAAGTGAAAATAACCGGTTGTACATCTGCTACGTTGTTTGGTGAATTGATAGATTAATATATACTTGATGAACCTACAACAAATAAAACAACGTTTTGGTATCGTTGGGAACGCTTCTCCCTTAAATCGGGCCTTAGAGATTGCCGCTCAGGTAGCGCATACAGATTTATCCGTATTAGTAACCGGAGAAAGTGGAACTGGAAAAGAAATCATCCCTCAAGTAATTCATCAATTAAGTGCCAGAAAGCATAAAGAATACATTGCCGTTAACTGCGGAGCCATCCCCGAAGGCACAATAGATTCAGAATTATTTGGACATGAAAAAGGTTCATTTACCGGGGCAGCGGGGAGCAGACAAGGATATTTTGAAGTGGCAAATGGCGGTACAATTTTCTTAGACGAGGTTGCCGAATTGCCGATGCAAACACAAGTACGGTTATTGCGTGTACTTGAAACGGGTGAATTTCTACGAGTCGGCGCTTCAAAATCAATAAAAACCAATGTTCGTGTAGTTGCCGCTACCAATGAAAACATGCAGCGAGCAATTGCAAAAGGGAAATTCCGCGAAGATCTTTTTTACCGATTGAGTGCCATTCCAATTCAACTTCCTGCCTTGCGCGAACGCGATGAAGACATTCATTTATTGTTTCGGAAATTTGCCAGTGATTTTGCCGATCGGTATCGAATGCCTGCCATTCGACTAACGGATGATGCGGTTAAAATCCTTATGGAGTACCCTTGGCCTGGAAATATCCGTCAACTAAAAAACACGGTAGAGCAAATAAGTATCATTGAAACTGAACGAAGCATCGATGGACTTTTACTAAGCACGTACTTAACCACACCGCAGGAACAAAGTCCCGCCATAATCAACGAAGCAAGTCAAGAATCAATCTCTGAACGAGAATTAATGTATAAGTTCCTCTTTGATATGAAAAAGGATCTTACTGATTTAAAGAAACTTGTGGTAGAATTATTAAGTCAATCTGGAAATATTCAATTATCACCGGACCAACATGCCATTATGGATAAGCTTTATCAAGATTATGGCACCGCAGCCACTCCATCCAAAGGATTAATCGCGCCACGAATAGAGCCTGTTGAGAATGATTTCATTGATAATGAAGAGTCCTTTGTTTTACATGAAGAATTCGAAGAATCACTCTCACTTGAAGAGAGAGAAAAAGAACTCATTGTTAAAGCACTTGAAAAACACCGAGGTAAACGTAAATATGCCGCACAAGAATTAGGTATTTCGGAACGAACCTTATATCGAAAAATAAAAGAATATAACTTAGCCGAATGAGAACCATCTTTGTTTTGTTGCTTTTCGTTGGATTAACAAGCTGTTGGCCTAGTAAAATTGGCTTTAAGGATACGGGAGGGATGCCCGAAGAGTGGAAAAATTTCCATCTACAAACCATACAAAACAATGCAGCAACCTGTCCAATTAGTTATCCGGCATCATTAACTGAATCCATTAAGGATGGAATTCAAAATAATACCCGGTTAGGCCTCGCTACGTCACTTTCAGACGCTCAGGTGCAACTGTCGGGAGAAATAACATCCTACGCGGTAAACCCTATTGCCATTCAAAACGGGGATAACGCGGCTAAGAATAGATTAACCGTTTCGATCCAATTTACCATAATAACAACGGTACCGAAGGCCGAGGAATTTAAATTATCGGTTACACGCTTTGCAGATTTTGATGCATCAACAAATTTATCCTCGGTTGAATCTCAATTATTGACAACGATAAACGAACAAGTAATTCAAGATGTAATCAATAAATTAATGAGTAACTGGTGAGTTGGAATAAATCAAATATCAACAAACTATGTCTGAATCCAGGCTTACTTTCAACCTCGGATTTAGAGCTAATGCAAAAACTTTGCGAGGCGTTTCCTTATGCAGGAATGTTTGCACTTTCCCTCTTAGAAGGTTTACATAGAACGGATGATATTCGATTAAACTCCATGATCAATACCTATGCCTATCGGATTCAAAATAGATCTAAATTATACATCCTTCTTAATACGCCACAAACCACCGATTCGGAAGCCGAGGACCTGTCTTCCGAGGTGGAATCAATAGCAGAACGCATTGAGCAAAAAACCACGCAAGAACAACAGCCTGTAGTAGACGATTCAGAAGCTTCGGTCCATCAAGATCAAACGCTTGTTAATCAAGAAGAAGACAAAGATCCAATTGATGCGTTAATCGAGGGAAGTGCCGCTATAGCAAAGTACGTTAAAGAATTCCACGAGGATCAAGTAGCTATTGAACCCATAGATGAACCAATTGAGGTGGTGAAAATCGAAGAAAAATCAACGAACGTAACACCAAAATCTTTTACTGCATGGTTGGCTGGATCGGAATTTTCGAAAACAACAGAGAACGTATCCGCAGAGGCAATCATTCCACCTCGACAAAAAGCTGAATTTTATTCCCCAGCAAAAAAAGCAAAAGAAAGCTTGAATCCTGATCATGTACCGGTAAGTGAGACCTTAGCGAAAATCTATGTAATTCAAGGAAATCATCCGCGAGCAATCGCTATATACGAACAATTAATTTTGGCTTTTCCCGAAAAAAAGAGTTACTTTGCAAGCCAAATTCAAAATTTATCTAAAAAATCATAGTTATGATTACGACCATTTTTTCAATTATCATCACCCTTGCAGCGATTTTATTAATTGTTGTTGTATTCATTCAAAACCCTAAAGGTGGTGGCTTGAGCAGCGATTTTGGGAGTGCCACACAATTAGGTGGTGTTAAGCAAACCACAGAATTCATCGACAAACTAACTTGGGGACTTGCCGCGACGATTGTACTTAGTTGTATTGTAATGACGATGCAACAACCAAAGCCTCAGGTGCAAAAACAACCTACAGAAAAAACACAACCTAAATCAGGTTCAGGAAATCAACCGGCTGGTCAAGGGCAGCAAGGGCAGTCTGGGAATAACCAGTAAGTTTAACATAATTGTAAACTAATGTCAGTATGTCAGCACATGCTGACATTTTTTTTTGTTCTGAGAAATTTTGTCTCACTTCCATGTTATGGTATGAAATTCGACCAGAGGAAGCGTATTTTTAAAACTATAAATTATGTCAGTTAACTTTAAACCATTGGCGGATCGAGTTCTGGTAGAGCCGGCGCCAGCAGAGCAAAAAACAGCGAGTGGGATTATTATTCCTGATACCGCGAAAGAAAAACCCCTAAAAGGAAAGGTCATCGCAGTAGGTGGAGGCAAAAAGGATGAGCCGATGAGTCTTCACGTTGGTGACGAAGTCTTGTATGGCCAATATTCGGGAACGGAGATAAAACTAGACGGAAACACGTATTTAATCATGCGGGAATCTGATATTTACGGCGTATTTTAAGTTAAGCATCTGATAAATAACACATAAACAAAAAAAAATGGCAAAGGATATATTATTTGATCTTGAAGCAAGAGAAAAATTAAAAGCTGGCGTAGATGCGTTGGCAAATGCAGTTAAAGTAACCTTAGGTCCTAAAGGACGAAATGTTGTTATTGGGAAGAAATTCGGTGCTCCACACATCACGAAAGACGGTGTTACCGTAGCTAAAGAAATTGAGCTGAAAGACCCTATGGAAAATTTAGGTGCACAAATGGTTAAAGAAGTAGCGTCTAAAACAGCTGATATTGCAGGTGACGGTACTACTACAGCTACTGTACTTGCACAAGCAATCATTACTGCGGGACTAAAGAATGTAGCTGCTGGAGCAAATCCTATGGATTTGAAAAGAGGAATCGATAAAGCGGTAGCTGAGGTGGTTAAAAACCTAAAAAAACTTTCGAAAGAAGTAGGAAAAGATGCTTCAAAAATCGAACAAATTGCTACTATTTCTGCGAACAATGATGAGACAATAGGTAAACTAATTTCTCAAGCAATGAAGGTTGTTGGGAACGATGGTGTTATCACCGTGGAAGAAGCAAAAGGTACAGAAACCGAAGTTAAAACGGTAGAAGGCATGCAATTCGATCGCGGTTATTTATCTCCCTATTTTGTTACCAACACAGAAAAGATGGTCACTGAAATGGAGAACCCGCTAATTCTCATCACAGAAAAGAAGATTTCTAGCATGAAGGAATTGCTTCCAATTCTTGAACCTGTTGTTCAAGCAGGAAAAGGCTTGTTAATTATTGCTGAAGACGTTGATGGGGAAGCACTTGGGACCTTAGTCGTGAATCGATTGAGAGGTTCATTAAAGGTTGCTGCAGTTAAAGCACCTGGTTTTGGTGACCGAAGAAAAGCCATGTTAGAGGATATTGCAATTCTAACGGGTGGGCAAGTAATTTCTGAAGAACGCGGAATGACCTTAGAAAATGTTACGATGGATATGCTTGGTCAAGCCCAAAAAATTGACATCGACAAGGACAACACAACCATCGTGAATGGAAAAGGTAAAAAAGACGATATCAAAGCACGTGTGAATCAAATTCGTGCGCAAATTGAAACAACAACTTCCGATTACGATCGCGAAAAACTACAGGAACGCTTAGCAAAACTTGCCGGTGGCGTAGCTGTACTTTATGTGGGCGCACCTACTGAAGTTGAAATGAAAGAGAAGAAAGATCGTGTTGACGATGCCTTGGCAGCTACACGTGCAGCAGTTGAAGAAGGTATTGTACCGGGAGGAGGCGTTGCATTGATTCGAGCAATTGAAACCTTAGACAAATTAAAAGGAGCGAATGACGATGAAACTACGGGAATTGCAATCGTGAAACGCGCCGCGGAAGAGCCTTTACGTCAGATCATTGCAAATTCAGGGGCCGAAGGGGCAATTATTGTTCAAAAAGTTCGCGAAGGAAAAGATGATTTTGGATACAATGCAAGAACGGACAAATTCGAAAAGCTTTATGCTGCAGGTGTCATTGACCCTACAAAAGTGACGCGGATTGCCGTTGAAAATGCAGCATCCATTGCTTCTATGTTGCTCACCACAGAATGTGTTATTGCTGATCAGCCAGAAGAGGTGAGTTCGGCAGCAGCAATGGGCGGCATGGGCGGTGGAATGCCTGGCATGATGTAGGTTCGACAAGCTCACCTACAGAGCGACAAGCTCACCTACTGAGCGACAAGCTCACCTACCTAAAGGACAAGCAACCGAATGGTGCGCGCTACGAAAGGAGGACGTTGAAGCTTAGAATAAGTTTGTATCAGGTAGTAAAACCTAGTATTTAAAGAGTCCCGCAAGCGGGACTCTTCCTCGTTTCTTGCTTCCCGGTATACGGATAGTAAGAGACGTCTATATAGAGTCCCGCTTGCGGGACTTTCTATTTAATAAGGGTTTTTAGAATCGGACCTATTCGCGCTGCCCAATCACGCTCCGAATGCCCTGAATTCGAAATTAATTTGATGATTACCCTATTTTTCTTGGCACAGGAATTTAGTGCTGATTCAAATGCAGGAAAATATTCCGCGTAGGCCGCATCAAGGGATTGGTCACCCCGATCAACATAGATAGATTTACCATCAAGGGCTGCTGAATTTTGCTCAACGAATTCATTATATGCTGCAGCTAATGGCTCTTTATACCGGTTACCGAATTTCCAATAATTGATAAGGGGCAGATGAATTGAAAGGCATGCAACATGTGGAAGCTCAGTCGGATGTGTTAACAAAAAAGCCAAGGACACAATACCCCCCATGCTTGATCCAGCCATGGTTCGATGCGCTCCACCACGATGCACGTTCCAATGATTTTCAATTAAAGGAAATACTTCGTTGATTAGTGCTTCAGCATAAGAATCAAACCGTGGCAAGCCATTCCATAAAGAATCACGCAAGGTGAGTTGAACACCCACCGGGAGGGTTGAATAAATAGGCGAAGGAAAAAACTCCGCGTATCGATTATTGGGATCGTTATCAATCCCAACCAAAATACAGCGTTTATTTGAAAGATATTTCATCGCTGAATTGGCTAGATCCCACGACTGATGGTTCCAGGTGCTGGTTGAATCAAATAACATTTGGCCATCATGAAAATAAACAACATCGTATGCGTTCTTTGATCTATCATAGTGCTCGGGTACCCAAACGCGTATCGTTCGTCCATTAAGGTAACCGTTGCTGAGGGTGGATTCAAAGAGTTTACCTGAGGTGGGTTGATTACTCGAGATTTTCCAAACGAATGGATTCACTTGACTTGAGGTAATCCAAGAAATAGAAATGCAAAAGAAAAATAAGAAGATTTTCATAGTACAAATATTGGAAAAGGATGGCAATCAGCAAGGCATTGCGTATTTTTGCACCAAATAAAATCCAATGGAACGAATTACAAAAATAGTATTTTCAATGCGGCTTGTGGCACTTGGTTTATTTGTGTTCCTAGCTGCCATTGGTATTGCTACGTTTATAGAATCGATGCATGGTGTTCAAGCGGCAAAAATACTTATTTACAATGCCACGTGGTTCACTATACTTCTCGCCTATCTTTCCATTGCAATGATTGTAAACATCATTAATTATAAGATGTGGCAGCGCGAAAAAGTAGCCCAGCTCAGTTTTCATGTCGCTTTTCTAATTATCATGATTGGGGCCGCAATCACCCGCTATACAGGATATGAAGGGTTAGCTGTTATCCGAGAAGGGACAGCCGTTGATTACATCTACACCTCAGATCCAAAACTCTTAGTTTCTATAAGCGATCCGAAAGAACCCAAAGTACTTGCGTATCCCGCTTGGATGTCGGACTGGAACATAGTCAACAATTCATTTAATCACGAAATCCAGCAAGGTTCAAAAACCTTAGCGATTACCTATAAAGATTTCATTTCAAATGCAATTGATACGATTGCTTTTGATAAAACAAAACCGGGAGCCGTATTAGACATCGTCGTTGGACAAATGAAATCAAACTATCTGGTACCAGGCGATAAATTAATGGCAGGAACGATGCCCTTGTCATTCGGTACGAGTGCTAAAGACGGGATCACGTTCAAATTATCTGGTGAAAAAATCAAGTTAAAAACTACGGTTGATTTGCGTATGCTTCCTATGACGATGATGATAGAGGCAAGAAGATCCGGAGCCCCGATTCCTGATTCAGCGTATACGATCATCCCAAAAAACACATGGATAGATGCAAACTTGAAAACCTTATATCAATCCGGGACCAATCAATTCGTATTGAAAAATGTATTTTACCATGCATACAAGACGCGCATGAAAGCTAAGATGAAAAATCAGGGTGCCGATTACCTTACGGTGGATGTTTCTTCTGGAAAGACGCATAAAACGGTGATACTAAGAGGCGGGCTTAATGCCATTCCAGATCCGGAATATTTTGAGATCAACGGGATTCTCGTTCAGCTTGAATACGGTTCAGTCAGACGCCCCCTCCCCTTTAGTGTTCTTTGTAAAGATTTTAAATTATCAAAATACCCGGGATCCGAATCCCCTTCTTCATTTGAAAGTTACTTGAGCATAATGGATCCACGGAATAAGTATAAAAGTGACCGTCACATATTCATGAATCATGTTACCGACTATGACGGATATCGATTTTTCCAATCCGCCTATGATTTGGACAATCCAGCAACGCCGGAAAATGAAGAGGCGACAAGACTCAGCGTGAATCATGATGCTTGGGGAACAAACATAACCTATTTAGGCTACCTTTTGATGGCTATAGGCATGATCCTTTCCTTGTTTGCTCCAAAAGGCAGGTTCCGTGCATTAAGCGACCAGTTAGGGAAACTTAAAAAACAGTCGCTTACAGTAATGCTCTTGTTAATTGGACTATCTGTTCAAGCACAACATGGAAACGAACCCGACTATTCCAAAATTTATCGCGTCATCGATGAGAAACATTCGGAAAAACTAGCTACCCTCCTTGTTCAAGATGAAAGTGGTAGGATTATTCCGATGCATACCTTGTGCGACCAACTACTCCGAAAAATACATGGGGAACCAACCTTTGATTCATACAATGCCGTACAAACGATTCTTAGTTTACACATGTATGGAAAGTACTGGATGAAAAAACCAATGATCTTGGTGCCTTCTGCCTTGAGGGAGCGTTTACACTTAAAAAAATACTGTGCCTTTAACGACCTGATCGAAGCGGATGGGAGATACAAATTCCAAGCGCAATATGCTGCGGCACATGGTAAAGCAGAGAAATTTCAAGATGAATTTGAGAAAAAACTCATTAAACTCACAGAACGTTTTGAGGTATTCCAAGGAATAATTAGCTGGCAGTACATGCGGATTATCCCCAAAAAGAATGATGCAAACAATAAGTGGTTTGTTCCAATGAGTATGGAAATTATGGGGGAAGATTCGATTAGTTCGATTGTAACCTTAAAATATCTTGCCGCATTAGACCAAGCGACCCAAGATCAGAATTATTCCAATGCGCTCTTTCTGTTAGGAAAAATGGAACAAATCCAGCGAACTGTTGGTAAATCTGTGGTTCCCTCGCCAAGTAAAGTAGCGTTTGAAATACGGTATAATACCCTTCAAATTTTTAAATCTGTTTATCGAAGCTATTTACTTATTGGATTTATCTTACTCATTATTTTCATTGCTTCTATTTTTGGATCTCCTTCTGAAAAACGAATAAAAGTTCTCCGGATAATTCGTAATGTTTTTCTCGGTCTTGGCGGCTTGATCTTCTTGTATCACGCGACAGGACTTGGCTTCAGATGGTATATTTCAGGACATGCGCCATGGAGTAATGGCTATGAAGCGATTGTATTCATTGCATGGGTTACAGTTATTGCAGGCTGGGTGTTCTTGAAAAAAGTAGAGGTTGTGATGCCGATGGCCCTGATTTTATCAGCCATGATGCTTTTTGTATCTGAATTAAATCTACTCGATCCAGAAATAACTCCATTGGTTCCAGTATTGAAATCCTATTGGTTAATGATCCACGTAGCTATAATTACAGGGAGTTATGGTTTCTTGGGATTGTCATTTGTGCTCGGATTACTCAACTTGAGTTTTTATTTATTTCAAACAAAGACTAATTCACACAACATCCAAAACCAAATTGGTCAAATTACCGCTGTTAGTGAAATGACAATGACGATTGGTGTATTTATGTTGACCATTGGCACCTTCCTGGGTGGAATTTGGGCCAACGAAAGTTGGGGTCGATATTGGGGTTGGGATCCGAAGGAAACGTGGGCCTTAGTATCTGTCTTAGTATATGCCATCATTTTACATTTCCGTTTCATCCCGGGATTAAAGAGTGCCTTTGCCTTTAATTTAGCTTCCTTCTGGGGGTATTCGGCTATAATATTTACGTATTTCGGAGTGAACTTTATGTTGGTTGGTTTGCATTCCTACGCCCAAGGAGATGGCTTAGGTAAATTTCCAACCTGGTTAATTTGGACCATCGTTTTCTTCCTTATACTGAGTGTGTTTTCATGGTTGCGTAATAAGCAAATACGATCCAATACGTAGCATTAAAGTATATGAATTCGTTTAGTCCGGATCAAATTTTATTTGAAGACAATCATTTGATTGCTATAAACAAACGAGCAGGACAATTGGTACAAGGCGATAAAACGGGAGATGCGTGCCTTGCAGATGAAATAAAAGGATTCTTAAAAATAAAATACAACAAGCCCGGCAACGTGTTTTGCGGGGTAATTCATCGCTTAGATCGACCGACCAGCGGTGTAGTAATTTTTGCAAAAACGAGCAAGGCGCTGGAGCGCATGAATGCTCAATTTAGAGAAAAGCTTACGGATAAGTCATACATTGCACTAGTTCATGGTAAATTATCCAATGGGGATTCATTGGTGCATGAATTAAGAAAGAACGAACAAAAAAACAAAAGTTTCGTCGTAGATTCTGGGAAAGGGAAAGAAGCAAGATTAAATTATAACCCCATCAGGGCATTTGATTCCTATACGCTAATTGAGGTAAATCTGGAAACGGGTAGACACCATCAAATTCGCTGTCAAATGGCACATATTGGTCATCCACTTCGTGGTGATTTAAAGTACGGAGCCAAACGCTCTAATGAGGACGGTTCCATATGTTTACATTCAGCAAAACTGGTATTCACACATCCAATAACAAAAGAGTCTATGTGCATAGCGGCTGAATTACCGAAATCAAGTGCTTGGATTCAATAAAAACGAAAAAGGCTCCCGAAGGAGCCTTTTGAAAAAACACAAGGTAACTCTTAGTTATTTGTTGGCGCACCGCTGTTATTCACAGGAACTCCAGATTCAGGAGCCGGTCCAACTTCACCTTTAATTCGGATCACTTTTTCTGGTTCGTTTACCGCATTCGAAGAAATGGTAACGCTTTTGTTGATTGGACCAGAACGCTTTGTATCATATTTCACTTTAATTGTTCCTTTTGCTCCTGGAGCAATTGGTTCTTTCGGCCATTCTGGAACTGTACAACCACAAGATCCTTTTGCATTAGAAATAATTAATGGCTCATCTCCTGTATTTGTAAATTCGAAACTACAATTCGGGTCACCATCATACTTGATATTTCCATAATCATGTACTTCTTTAGAAAAAGAAATTTTTGGACCTTTTTCAATGGACGTTTGTGCGTTTAAAGCAGTAACTGCAAAAACAACACTAAGAGCAAATAATAATTTTTTCATAGTTTTTGAGTTTTAATTTCTGTACCAAAAGTAATTGACACGCTGAGAATAACAAAAAAATTAACACATCATTAACAGGCTATTTTTTGGTTGGACTTTTTTTTGAGGCATTCATCGTTGCGTACTCAAAAATTGGAAGCGCAAGATATTTTAACCTTCGTCGAATTTCAACTTTCTTGGATTTTGGATATTCATTATCAGCTAATAGCATATTGTAATACGAGCGAATAGCCGCAGTATCCCGAGGTTCAAGGAATACATCCAAGGCCGCAATATTACTTTCAATCGCTAAATGTTTATTCTTGTAGCTTGGAAACTTAGTCAGTAAGGTGTCTCCATATGCGATGCTTTTACGGTGCGCATTTAATCCAGAATACGCCATTTGTACTTTAAATAAACAATCAGCCGAATAGGGATCTTCCGGGTAAACACGGTAATACGCTGTCAATCGATTGATTAGCTCTAGCTGGCTTAAACTAAGTGTTGCACCGGTAGATTTTTGACTTGAAATCATCATCACAGAATCTTCCATTTCTTGAATAGACGCTTTTAATTCTTCCCTGGTTAATGGGGCAGCATCCTCCGTTTGAGTTGATGATTGATTACACGAATAACTTATGGTAAGCAACAAGGAACACGTTATTAAGATATGGAATGTCTTCATCGTTTTAGTTTATAGAATTTCATTTTATAGTCCGTACTTATCGTCCCGTCTGCAATCTGTTTTAGTTTCTTCTGAATCAATTTTTTCTTGAGCGGATTGAGGTGGTCGGTGAACAATACACCTTCTATATGATCAAACTCGTGCTGAATTATCCGTGCAGCATACCCTGAAAATTGTTCCTTATGGAAATTCCACTGTTCATCGTAATAGGAAATGACTACATCCGACTTTCGTTGTACATTTTCCCGAACCCTTGGTATGGAAAGACATCCCTCTTGAAATGCCCAAAGTTCACCGGATTCTTCTTCGATGACCGGGTTAATAAACACTTTCTTAAAGGATTCAATACCGACAGCTTTTGGATCAGGATCATCCCCTTCCTCATCTGCAAATGGAGCACCATCTACGATAAATAGTCGGATGTTTAGTCCAATTTGAGGTGCAGCCAAACCAACCCCTTTGGCATGGTACATGGTTTCATACATGTCCTTAATCAATTGATCTAAGGCAGGATAATCCTTGGTGATGTCCTTAGACTCCCTTTTAAGCAAGGGGTCACCGTAAGCAACTATTGGTAGAATCATAACTAGTCACAAAGATACATCAGTTCTTAATAAGAACTTCGCTCATTTAAGTAATCTTGTAAAATAATTGCCGCGCTTACTTTATCTATAATTCCTTTATTTCTTCCATGTTTCTTTTTACCAACATGATGAATTGTTTCTGCAGCACGTTGTGAAGAATGGCGTTCGTCTTGAAAATAAACGGGGATATTCGGGAACACTTTTTCAAGGTCTTCTTTAAACCAACGCACATTTTGTGTAATGTGTGTGTCTTCACCAGAAAGGGAAATAGGAAAACCAATAACAATACCTCCTACCTTGTGTGAAGTTTCGTACAACCTTAGCCACTCCATAAGATTTTCAGTAGGAATCATCTCCAAAGGTGAGGCAATAAGTTGCAGTGTATCTGTTACCGCAATCCCTGTGCGCTTCAACCCAAAGTCTATACCGATTAATACTGCCATATGCACAAAGATAACGAGAACAAATCTTCAGTACGAATTGTTGTAACTAAATGTCTATTTTTGCATATAGAATTACCGACATGAAGCATGTTTTTTATCTTTCCTTAGCGCTTTTATCCATCCTATTGACTCAATGTACAAACAGCGGTCGTAGGCCCTTATCCTTAGATGATACGGAAGTTGATTTAACAGATAAGAAAACGCTTTTTTTTAATGGTCAAGTTTCTTATGATTCATTAATGCAACAGATTGATACTTCAAGTAAATTCACTGAATTCTATAGCCTTGAATATTCAGACGGCTTACAAAACAACAGAACGGCACGAGGGAAGTTCAATGGGAAGAAAAGCATAGTAAAGCTTGAATTAGAAGAAACGTATGTCAAAGGAATGCAAATTAACACGGTGTATTACTTTAACGGAGCTTTCATGTTTTTTGCCAAGCAGCGCATCAAAGACTTCAATAAAAAGAATAAAGGATTTATGGAGGTTTTCTCTTATTTTGGAGATAAGAAGAAAGTGATTTTTTCGGGTTCGAAAATGGCTGATTCTGAAGAAGAACTGGAGTTAAAAAATCCAGTGATATGTCGGAAAACAGATTTTTCAGCGAAAGAAGCCTTGGATATTGTAAATCAACGAGGACCTTATGCAACGCGTTTTCAAGGAGGTATGGAAACGGAAACTCTTAAGTTTATTATTGTTGGTACAAAAAGTAAAACACCATCATATCAATCAGCCATTGCATATAACCGTGATTTCCCACTCGCTGAAATGCTTGTGAAAAATGAAAAAGATAATTTAAACAAGCTCTTACGAATCGATTTTACTCGTGTTACTGAGCAAAATGGCTTTTCATACCAGGGATTAACTGGAATAAAACTTATCAATGAATAACTCCAATGTACTCAAGGGACTGCTATGCTCCCTGCTCATTCTTTTAACTGCACAGCTTAATGGACAAACCTTAAAAATCACAGGTCAAGTGAACGACTCAACCGGGACGAATGCACTTAATAAAGCCGTGGTCTCTTTGGTTAGATTGAATGACTCCTTATTGGTTGATTTTGTCAGAACTAATACGAGCGGTCAATTCCAGTTCAATGTACCCTTAGATACATTCTACCTCTTAATTGAGCACCCTCAATTTGAAGCCAAAACCATGTATGTCTTTGGTAATCCTGCTGAATTATCGATAGAAATACCATTTATTCGCATGGGAGTTAAGGTTAAAAACCTAGCTGAAGTTGTGGTGCAAGGAAATAAGAACCGGGTATATTACAAAGGCGATACCTTAATCTACGTGGCCGACAGCTTTAAAGTAGCCGAAAATGCAGTGGTTGAAGACCTCTTGAAAAAACTACCTGGGATTAAAATTGATGAAAATGGTCAAATTACTTCTCAAGGGCGAGAAATAAGTCAGGTGCTTGTGGACGGGGATGAATTTTTTGGATCAGACCCTACAATTGCGACAAAAAACCTTGGGGCCAAAGGCGTTGAATCGGTGCAGGTGTATGAAAAGAAAGCCCAAGACAATGCGTCGGGAATGGATGAAAAAATTCAAGTCATGGATTTAAAGCTCAAGGCCGATGCGAAAAGAGGCTATTTTGGGAAAGCTTCTATTGCTTCTGATGGTGGGATTATTGGTAATCCAACAACAAACTTTCCGTTTTACGAAAGTGAATTACTCTTTAATCGCTTTGATAAAAAACAGAAATTCTCGGTGTTCTTTTTGAGCTCAAATACACCGCGTTCAAATTTCAGGTTGGGTGACATGAGCAAATTTGGCTTAGAAAATGAACGAGAATCCAGCGGAATGAGCATGTGGGACCAAAGCAGTCAACGCACGAATACAGGAATCCCACAAACCACCAAGGCGGGGATATATTTCAATGACCGCATTAAGGACTGGGGGAAAATTGGATTTAATTACAGCTTCAATCAAAATCAATTGAATGCCACACAAAGCAGTTTATCTCAGTATTTCTTGCAAGACACCTCATATTTTACCAAAGATTCCATATCAAACATATCGACGAATACCTCTCATAAAATGAATCTTTCCTTTGTTGCTAAGCTAGATTCACTCACAAGTATCGAAATCAAGCCTTCGGTAAGCTTTGACATGGCTGAAACACAAAATATCACCACCAATCAATTCCTTACCGAGGACAAAATACCAACCTTTACCTCGGACATTGAAACGAACAACAATTCAAAAGGGTCAAATGTACGCATGGAAGCAACACTCATGCGGCTATTTAACAAACCAAGAAGAGAACTTGAAGTGAAATACATTTTAAACAAGACGGATAACTCAACTACAGGTTCATTACTTACCCAAAATATATTTCAAGGGTTTGTAGACAGTGTGGACCAGCAAAAAAAGAATGACAACGGGAACTTTTTGAACTACGCAGTAGTAACCTATACAGAGCCACTTGCCGCAAAATGGCGCTTACAGTTGGAATATTACCTTGAAACGGGAACATCATACCAAACGCGAAATACCTTTAGCTTGTTTTCGGGTGCCTATACGCAATTGGTGGATTCCCTATCGAATCAATTTGAAAACCAGCGATTGCAGAATCGTGGTACTGCCATGTTAATATATGAAACGGCCAAACATTGGTTTAATTTGGGTGTCGGTTTTAGAACTATACAGTTAGATAATTACAATGTAGTTGGAGATTCAAGCATTCTTCAAAACTTCAGCAATCTCCT
>JBEIDV010000010.1:0-26190 GCA_040383285.1 Crocinitomicaceae bacterium
ACTATTCCCAAGCCACCTCCACCCCACTCGAAGAAGTATATGCTCAAATTGAACAAAATTTTTTGGCTATTTTTGGGGCATGAGTCATTGGTTAGAACGGTCTGAACTCTTAGTGGGGTCAGAAAAGCTTAATAAATTGGCGAACGCTCACGTCATGATCGTTGGCTTAGGTGGAATCGGGTCTTTTGCGGGTGAATTCATTGCCCGGGCCGGAATTGGTACGCTAACGTTAATCGACGGAGATGTGTTTGATCCAACAAATAAAAACCGACAATTAACGGCATTAGATTCAACGATTGGTCGAAACAAGGCCGTGGTGTTAGGGGAACGAATTAAGGACATCAATCCCGAAGTCAACTTGAATATCATTGAAGAATTTGTGCTACCTGAACGCGTATGGGAGCTCTTAGCTGAATACAAACCCGATTATGTGATGGATTGTATTGATTCTGTAAGTCCTAAACTGGCATGGTTACTTGCTTGCAAACGACTAAAAATTAAAATCATTAGCCATTTAGGCGCTGGAGGGAAATCCGATCCATCTACGGTAAAGGTTGTTAACTTGGCCGATACGCATAATTGTAAGTTAGGGGCTCATATTAAAAAGCGCATGAAACGACAAGGAGCATCGCTTCGGGGGATAAAAGCCGTGTTTTCTTCGGAACTCCAAGATAAAAAATCCCTTAAAATGACGGACGGAACGAAATTCAAAAAGTCATTCTATGGCACCATTAGCTACATGCCGGCACTCTTTGGCTTGCATGGTGCAGCGGAGGTGATTCGATACCTTAGCACCAAAGAATAATCCGTATATTTACCTAGAATTAAACCTATATTATGAAAAAAATCTACCTATTGGTTGCTGGTTTGGCTGCCTTTAATTTAAATGCGCAATTGTTTAGCGACAATTTTGATGCCTACACTGCGGGCCAGTACTTAGGGCCTCAATCCTTAACTTGGTCTACGTGGTCTGGTACCGAAGGAGGAAATGAAGACGTTCAAATTAGCAGCACGAATGCAAGTTCAGCACCAAACGCTATTTACTTTTCTTCTACCGCAGCCAATGGCGGTCCTCAAGATGTTGTGTTGAAATTTGGTCAGCTCTACAACAGCGGTGTATTTACCTTGCAAAATAAATTTTACGTGAATGCGGGGAAAAAAGGATACTACAATATCCAAGGTGCCTTAACCATTGGTAACCTTTGGGCGCTAAATGTAAACATGAACGCAGGTCAATTAACCATCGATGACGGAATCACACCGAACCTAGTGGTTAGCTCCTATCCGGAAGCTACGTGGTTTGAATTAAAAATCGAAGCGAACCTTACCCTTCACGTATGGAAAGCCTATGTAAACGGTAATTTAGTGGGTACTTGGGTAAACGGAGTGAATACCGTAGCATCCGCCGACTTTTTCCCGGTTCAAAATACGCAGATGTATATAGACGATGTAATGTTTGATCATGTACCATTTACGGTTCCAGCATTGGATGCCATGGTGGCTGATATTGATATGGGGGCTGAACTGGCTACCCAAAGTGGTACACCAACCGTTAAGGTTGTTAATGGTGGAAGTACTGCGATAACGAGTTTGAAAGTTGATTTAACGTACAACGGTTCAACCACCACACAAAATGTAACGGGTGTAAACATCGCAACGGCTGGAGTTTATAATGTGAGCCTTCCAAGTACGGTATTGGCTGCAGGATCTCTTCCGATCACGGCCGTAGTGTACAATGTAAATGGTGGAGCAGGTGACAATACGTCAAGCAACGATACCTTAATCGAACTAATTAATCCGATTGTTCCCGCACCAGGTAAAATGGTGGTTGGTGAAGAAGCTACCGGCACATGGTGTCAGTGGTGCCCGCGTGGTGCTGTATTCATGGATTTGTTCGAAACCAAGTATCAAGATTTCTGGGCCGGTATTGCAGTACATAACGGTGACCCAATGACTGTTGAAGCTTATGACACAGGTATTGGAACCTTAATCGGTGGATATCCAAGTGCCTTGGTTGATCGGTTAGGCGATGTAGATCCTTCAGGAATGTCATCTGATTTCTTTACGCGTCTTCAAACCGCACCAAAGGCTACCCTCGTAAATGGGGCAACATGGGATGCAACCTCACGGGTATTAAATGTTTCGGTTCGATATAACTTTGCGTTAGCCGCAAACGGAAACTACAAATCTGCTTGTGTATTAACTGAAGATGGTGTAACAGGAACCGGAGCAGGTTGGAGTCAATCCAATGCGTATGCCGGTGGAAACAATGGCGTGATGGGCGGTTATGAGTCCTTGCCAACTCCAGTTCCAGCAGCTCAGATGGTGTATGATCACGTGGCAAGAGCTATTGCCCCTTCTTTCACTGGAATGACCGGAATATTCCCAACAACGGTTAATGCAGGAGATGCGCACATCGTTAATTACAGCTTTACCTTACCGGCAGGGTGGGATGAAAACGAAATTCAAATCATCGGGCTATTAATCGACCCAACGGGTAAAATTGATAATGCGGGTTCTGCAGATATTACTACGGCAGTTGCGAACGGGTACGAAACGGGTCTAAATGCTGGAATTGCTCAAGTACTTGAATCAAGTAGACCGGTAGCCTTAGCGCCTAATCCGGCGAATGGAAGCTCAGCAATTTTAATGAATTTAACGACGGAAAGTGAAGTGCATATTGAATTAACCGACTTGAATGGCAAGTTAATTACGAGCGGCGAATACACGAATCTTTCGGGTGCACAAAGTATTGCTCTTAATTTGAATGGTTTATCTGCAGGTATGTACGCAGTTAATATACTAATCAACGGAACGCTTTATACGGAAAAATTGATTGTGGAATAATTCTACGATTCAGCGTATTTAAAGGGGCTTCGGCCCCTTTTTTTTTGTGTTAGAATTAATCAAAACCGTACCTTTGACTATGGAATATTCAAGGCGTTTTATTCGGTTTCAATGGGTTGCATTAATCAGCCTGTTTTTAGTGATTTCTGCGGGTAGTTTTGTTCGAATTACGGGTTCAGGGATGGGCTGTCCGGACTGGCCTAAGTGTTTTGGACAATGGATTCCCCCTACGGCAGAAGCGCAACTTCCTTCTAATTATTTGTCTATTTTTCAGGAAAAACGGGCTAAAAAAGCAGTGAAGTTTTGCAAGTTTTTAACGGCAATTGGCATGAAAGAAACGGCTAAGAAAATCAAAGAGGACCCCACCCTACTGCAAGAAGAACCATTTAATGCGGCGAGAACCTACACGGAATATATAAACCGCCTCCTTGGTTTTCTGGCAGGAAATCTCATGTTACTTGGGTTTGTTTGGAGTTTGGTTTACTACCGTTCTCCTTGGCTATTAGGCCTTTCATTTTTAAACTTAATTTTCATGGGGATCGAGGCGTGGTTTGGCTCCATTGTAGTGGCTACCAACTTAGTTCCCTGGACGATTACGGTACACATGTTTTTTGCCTTGGTCATTTTACTGATTCAGATCTACCTAATCTATCGGATTTCTCCAAGACACCGTGAGCCTATTAAGGTAAAACCCTTGGTGTATTATATTTGGTGGGGGATATTCGCAATTACCTTTTATCAAATGTTTCTTGGAACCCAAGTTCGGGAGTATATCGATGCATTAACCAAGCAAGGGTTGGGTAGAGATGCATGGAGCGATCGATTCGGTATGGAATTTTTAATCCATCGAAGCTTCAGTTGGTTGGTGCTTATTTTGCTCGTGTATTTGGGGTGGAAAAATGAAACGGAAGGAAAGATTTCCATAATTCGGTGGGCCTTTATAATACTGAGTATTGAACTAATTGCAGGGGTCTTATTGGCCTATTTCGACCTTCCCGGTCTGGTGCAAACGGCACACTTAGTCTTTGCGACCATCTTATTGGGCATTCTCGGCATGGGTGCCTATCGTTTTAAAAAACAGCACATCTAACTTAACTTTTATACAATGAAGCATCTACTACTCTTATCAATCGCGTTATCATGTCCATTTATTTGGGGACAAATCAGTTTAGACCAAACAGACATGCCCTCTGTTGGAGATTACATTCCTAGAAAAAGTGACACCATGACGGTGTTGCCCGGCCCTGGCGGGAGCGGCCCCAACCAAGTTTGGAACTTTACCACTTTAAGTAATTACGTCATTATTGAAAATACATCTGTAGTTTCGGTAGCTTCTACTCCGAATGGAAATCAATTTGGGAATTCAAATATGGCCATGACCAATGACAACGTGAGTTACTTGTACTTCAATAAAAGTGCTCAATCCTTTAGTACGCAAGGGTTCTCTGGGGACTTATTAGGTACAGGAGTCATTAACGCGGTATTCAACCCTGATTTAACGCTGCACCAATTCCCAAGAACCTTCGGGTCTAGTTTCAGCGATACTTATGTGATAGATGTGACCGTACCTGGAGCGGCAATCAATCCATTGTTGAGCCAAATTAACTTCAAGCGCACCTCAGTTGTTCATGACACGACGGATGCCTGGGGACAACTTACTACGCCTCATGGCACCTATGATGTATTGCGTATCCATACGATGGAAGTGTTTAGCGATTCGATTTGGGCCCAACCGATCTTTCCTCCTACGTGGAACTTGGTAAGCACGTCAACTGATACAACACACAGTTATTCGTGGGTAGGTAAAGGCGGCAAATTAGCGATTGCGGAAATGAGTTTCGATACCTTAGGGTTACCTAAAATCTTTAAATGGACAGAGCTTCCTGGGATTGGGGTTGGGCTTGAAGAAACAGTGCTTTCAAAGATTAGTATCTATCCTAATCCATGTTCAGACCAAGTATTTATCGAAGACTTTAATCCCGAAGAAATTTCCTTGTTCAATATGTTTGGGCAAAAAGTAGGAGTTGAAAAAACGGCAAAGCTTAGTGGAACCCAATTAACACTTGAGGATTTAGCCAAGGGGGTCTATTTTATTGAAGCAACTAAAGATCAGGTAAAACTGAAAACTCAAATAATCAAGGAATGATTAATTACAATCCCAAGAATTGGTTAGGATTTATTTTCTCTTTTCATAAAAGTGATACCATTCGTATTTTATGGAAAGAACTTATCTATATAGCTATTCTTACCGCCATCATCACCGCCTTAGAATTGCATTTCTATCCGGCAAGTTCTGTACTAAAAAACCTGACCGTAGTATATTCCTTGTTAGGATTCGTTATTTCACTTTTACTGGTTTTTCGCACAAATACCGCGTACGACCGCTGGTGGGAAGGACGTAAACTTTGGGGCGCCGTGGTTAATGACGCTCGTAATTTAACAAGTATTCTAAGTACCATTGGTTTAACCGAAGCTGAATTACACCACCACTCCATGCATATAGTTGCTTTTAGCCAATCCATGAAAGAACATTTACGGAGAGCTAAACTCCCCCTCCCCTTTCCAATGGAGGAATCCATGCGGGTGGAAAATCAACCCCTGTGGATTGCGCATCAACTCAGAAAAGAATTTGCCCTTCTATTAACAAAGGGCCGGATTGATAACATCCAATGGGAAATACTAAATAAACACCTAGATAACCTCATCGATAGCTTGGGCGCATGTGAACGAATCTTAAATACCCCAATTCCATTTTCATACAGCTTGTTTTTTAAAAAATTCATCTTCATTTATGTAGTAACCATGCCTTTGGCTTTTGTGGAATTGTTCGAATATTGGTCTGTATTAATCTCTACTTTTGTTTTTTACGCCCTTGTTTCTATGGAAATACTCGCTGAAGAAATAGAAGATCCCTTTGGTACAGACACGAATGATTTACCACTTGATGACATCTGCAATCGCATACAAGAAAATATTTCACAAATCCTCTTGAAATCTTAACATGAAATACCTCTTAAGCTTTATAATTTGCATTTTTTTTCTATCCCTATACGGGCAAATATTGAATGTTGATCGCCAAAACATTAAAGACACGGTATTCAAAAGAAATCGATTCTATTTGAATTTTGGGTTTAGTATGGACAAGCAGAGAAGAAACCTCGTTGAATTTAATAGCCAGGCAGAAAATGATTTTTTCTTTAAAAAAAAACCGTTAGTATGGATCACCCTCGCACACACGGATGCCTCGTTTAACGGTGCCTCGATTTTAGAAAACAATGGATACTTCCAGATGCGACTGCGTGACAACGACTCAAGAAGAGTGTATCCCGATTATTTTATCCAATATCAATGGAATGGCGTTTGGGGTCTTCAAAACAGAGCACTTGCTGGCTGTAATGCGCGCTTCAGGTTTTGGGAAAACAAAAAAGACGATTTATATGCTGGAATTGGATTATTTTACGAATACGAAAAATGGAACCCGTTCATGACCTCGTTCGCTTTTTCTCCAGATTCCGTGGATATAGTGTATCGTGCCATGCCTAGATTAAATGTTACAGCAAAGGCTGCCATTCACCTAAAAGATGGAATAGACCTCAGTGGAAGTACCTTTGTTCAATTTCCGTTAAACGAACAGTTTACTAATTTCATGAATCCGCGCTGGTTCATCGATTTGAAATTATATTGCGCCATCACCAAGCATATTGCGGTAGTTATTAATTACGATCATAATTTCGATGCCTATCGACCGCTGCCCATAGAAACCTATTATTACAATGCCAATGTGGGCTTCCAATTGAAATGGTAAGTTCAATGCTGCCCTTCATTTATGAACCTCAAGGTGAAATCAACGGATGAATAGTACGTCACCGCACCTTAGCCCTGCGCGATTAATAGCCAGGTATCGAGACGGATATTTTCCTATGGCCGATGAAACCGGAAGAATTACATGGCACAATCCACGCCATCGAGCCGTATTTGATATTAACACCTATAAACCCAAGAAATCGCTTCGGACCGTGATGAATTCGGGAGATTACACCGTAAAAATAAACGAGAATTTTGAAGCGGTAATCAATGCATGCAGCAAACCAAGAGATGCCTTTGACGGACAGTGGTTAAACCATTCCATGATATCTGCTTATATCGGATTGCACCACGAAGGCTTTGCTCATTCCGTGGAAATCTATAAAAAAAACACCCTTATTGGCGGCTTATATGGCGTTCATCTCGGCGGTATATTTTTTGGTGAATCCATGTTTTCCACAGAATCTAACGCTTCCAAAATTGCGTTTCATCACCTAATGCTCATTTTACGTGCAAATGACTTTATACTGCTGGATTCACAATATTTAAATGACCATACGGAGATGCTTGGCGCTATAGAAATTTCAAAAGATGCATTTTTAGAAACCCTTAAAAACGGCATTCAGCTTACACGACACTTTAAATTGACCTAAGCTATTTTATTGCTCCTTGAGCACTAATTCTACCCTTCGATCAGTGGATGATGCCTTTTTATTAGATTCCAAGGGTTGTGAATTTCCTTTCCCTTCATAAGTCAATCGATCTGCATCAATTCCCTTCTTTATCAAATAATCACATATTGCCTTCGCACGCAGTTCACTTAATTGTTGGTTATGCTGTTTAGAGCCTTCACTGCTTGCATGCCCAACAAAATGAGCATTCAATGTAGGATTTGTTTTTAAATAATTAAGCAACGCTAACAAGGCAGGGTTCGATTTGGGAAGAATGGTGGTCTTATCAAATTCAAAATAAATGCGATCCAAAGCAGCCTTTAATTCGCATGGATCATCTAAGTTTTCATTGCCATAATAAGGAAACAAGTGATCCTTTTCTGGAAACAAGATCAATTTGGCCGTATCGTTTACAATTCGCCCAACATATTGTTCCGCACCAGTGGTATTTTGTTTAGTGGAGCGGTAATTCAAAAGAAACGTACTATCTTCCATCCACTGCAAGTTGTTCATTTTTATGTCATAGCCCCATTTCGATTTACGCAGAATGTACTCGATTTGCTTGCGCGTGTAACAAGGAGGAATGATCACAAATTGAAGCATTTTCTGGTAGTCCCCTACGAGATAGTAGCCTCTAATGATCCGACCAACATCAGCACCCCAAGGAGACATCACGGGGTTTCTCCAGGAGGCAGTGGTTGGATTTTTAACGGTAGAATCCTCGGGTATAGTAACCTTGTTGGTTGAAGCATTAGTTGACGGCCTTTTTGGGTCATTACTACAAGAAAACAACACCATCCCTATTAGTATATAAAAAAAGAATTTGATCATTGTTAAAAGTTGTTTGAAATTAGTGATTTCCAATGAATCAAGGCACGTGTAACGTGAAATAAATATAGGAAAATCAGTACATTCGTACAAAAACAATCATGACAATATCTGCAGAGGACAAGCTGAAGTTGCAGGAGAAATTACTCAACCGGATTTCTGGAATCATCATTTTATTGAACGTAATCCTTATTGGGGTTGAAAGCAGCATCCGTGGAAACCTGACCGCAGATTTGGTCTTTATAATTTTAGACATCGTATTTGTTGGGTACTTTACGTTTGAAATTAGTTTTCGTATTTTTAAACTGCGTCCGGCCGTTTCCGAGTTGAAATCATCCGTGTATAAATTAATAGAACACAATCGCGTCAGTAATATTGGGGATGAGGAAGAACGCCTAAAAAACTTTAGCTATATACTCGATGAGAAGGAGAGAGATGATAAAATTGAAGTCATCGAAAAGTGGGTTTGGTTACTTTTTGATACGCTGCTGGTTCTTGGCAGTTGGATTGCCTTTGCCAAGCACTTTGTAACCCATCCAGAATTGATCATGTTGCTTCGAATTCTGCGTATCCTTCGGATTTTTCGGATTTTCAGCATCAGCGATTATATCAAAAACATCGAAAAGAAAATTGCGGCCGTCATTCCAACCATCTCCATTTTTTTAATCCTGATCTTTCTTCTCGTTTATACCTATGCTATTCTAGGCATGAACTTGTACAGTTTTCACCGTTTTGAAAACCTGGATTTTTCTAATTTGTACGAAGCCATGCTGAATCTCTTTATGCTCATGACCAATGGGTGGTCAGGCATTTTGAATGAGTTGAGAAGTTACGACGCCATCAACCCTTTGATTACGGACATTTATGTGATTTCATTTTTTATTTTTTCGGTAATGATCACCTTGAACGTTTTTTTAGCGGTAATGACCTCTGGAATTCAAGACCGATTGGTAAAAGAAAAAAATCAAAAACCTCAGGGACAAAAGACGGAAAATTCGGATCTTCAAAAAGAGATCACTGCCTTAAAGAAGAGCATTGAGTCTTTGCGTGAAGCTTTGGATGAAAAAAACAAGTTAAAAAACGAGTCGTGACGTATTTGATGAGGTGCGATTTTTAAAAATGCAACAAACTTATAGGTAAAAAAACAAAAAATTATTTGATCTGTCATCAAAATTTATAGTTTTAAAAAAAATAAGCCAATGAAACTTGTTTCCTTTATTGTACTTCTATTACCCCTTACTTGGATGAGTACACCGCCTTCGCATTCTGGGCTTTGCGGTGTGGATGTGGTCAAAGCCTATTCACAAAATATTTTAGGACAAAACGTAGGTTACTACATTAACTTAAAAAACAATTCTTCTAAAACCGTCGATGCGGTGAGCTGGACCGCGAACTTCTACAACAACTTCGAAGATTTTAAAGGAAAGAAAACCGGTAAATGGGAATCCGGAAATTTCACAAGTGTTGCTGAACCCGGCGAAACCATGACGGACATAGAAAAGGCTTGGGTTGACGGTGCCACCAAAGTTTTTATTAAAGTAACACGGGTGCATTTTACCGACGGGACTTCCTGCGGAAAATGAGTTAGGGCTTTTTGATCAAGCGATTTTTCTCCTTTCCTAATCCACTAAGGTACTTGCATTCCTGCAATTCCTGCATGGAGCCGAAAGGTATTTCAGGTTTTTCATACCCGTAAGCAGCTTCGAGGGTAATTACCTTATTGTTATCCCCGCAACTCACGTCTACGTCGGCCATCTTCATCTGGCTTGGGTGTTCGTAACCACAGGCATGCACCATTTGAAGGGATTCTTTTCGAAGTGAATTAATGTAGTTTCCAAATCGGATTGCTTGTATGGTAGGGTCCAATCCGCGTTGAAGTCGCTTGCTTTGCGTAGCAATTCCTGTTGGACAGTGACCGGTATGGCATTCTTGCGCTTGAATACAACCAATGGAAATCATGGCCTCACGAGCAATGTTGATAACATCAACCCCCATGGCAAAAGCCTTTAAAACTTCGGATGGAAAACCGAGTTTTCCTGAGCCAATAAAAACGACATCGTTGGTAAGTCCTCGTTCCATGAAGACATTATATACTTCGCTGAACCCGAAAACCCATGGTAAAGCAACGTGATCAGCAAAGGATGGAGGTGCAGCACCTGTTCCGCCCTCTCCCCCATCAATGGTAATAAAATCAGGGCCTCTATTCTCGTTCTTCATAATGTCTGCCAACTCTTTCCATTGAGCGAGGTCGCCTACCGCAGATTTAACTCCTACAGGCAAGCCGGTATTTTCAGCAAGGTATTCAATAAAATCAACCAACTCACGAACATTGGAAAAAGCGGTGTGGTAGGTGGGCGATAATACGTCCGTATAGGGTTTAACCCCTCTGATTTCCGCAATTTCAAGGGTGTTTTTTGAGGCCGGAAGCACGCCACCTTTACCTGGTTTCGCTCCTTGAGATAACTTAACCTCTAAGGCCTTAACCTTGCCCGGATATTTTTCAATTACAAGATTTTTCAACGTATCCAAATCAAAGTACCGAAGTCCGTCTTCTTTGGTAATTCCACACCCAAAATATCCTGTACCAATATGAAACACAACATCACCTCCCTTCATGTGGTAAGGAGAAAGTCCACCTTCACCCGTATTGTGGTAACAACCCACCATGCTCGCTCCTAAATTGAGGGCCGTTTGCGCGTTAGCTGATAGACTGCCATAGCTCATGGCCGAGATATTGACCACGGAATAAGGACGAAATGGAAATCTTCTATTTCGGCTTGCGCCGATTACCTTGGCGCAGGGCATAAAATAAGGGTCGTTGGCTTCATTGTTAATATGGTTTCCATCGACTTTAAATGGAAACATCTTTGGATTAACAAAAACATGGCCTGGACGGTACAAATCTTTATCGGTACCAAAGCCTTCGTAGTTATTCGTTTTTAATGCCGAGTTTTCAATCCAATTTCGTTGGCTGCGGTTGAAAGGAAGTTCCTCACGATTACTTGCAATAAAATACTGACGAATTGGAGGTCCAAGCTTAATTAGTAAATTCCTCATCCTTCCAATCACCGGGAAATTTCGAGTAATAGCATTCTTTTTTTGAGAAAAATCAAACAAAAAAACCACTGCAAAAACAGTGACAATTACAGCAAGGAAAATGTAGAGGAACAACATAGTGTTAGATTTGGTTTTAACAAAAATAAAAAAAATATTTTATTTAATAAGTCTGTTAAATTGATCCACAAAGTACCAATAATCCAAGATGAGTTGTCAGTATGGAATATTCGGTTTTGGAGAAATATTCATGGCCTTCAAACGCATTAACGTGAGCCAAACCCATACCGACATATCCACCTTCATGAGCTGTTACATATGTTGAGTTCGAAGTTATTTTGCCGGTTTATGGAATAAAATGAAAAACAGCGTCCCTGCATTAAGACATGCTTTATCAACGCGCTGCACCAATGCCACGTGGTCCATCGAACCTAAGGGAACCGATAAAAAAATAAAACAAGTCGGATGAGAACTCCAACGAAACCGGCATCGCCTCCTTTTCATACTCTAAGAAATACGCGCTTAATTATGCCCTAAAATAAGCAAGTATTATTGCGATACTTCGTTTCTAAAGCAAATCAGCAGTTATGCTAACCTACTCAACAACTTATGAAGTAGATTATAGACTTTATAACACCATTCATCTACATATAAACTTATTAACTCGATTTTCTCTTGTAAAAAGAAAAGTTTATTTTTGCACCCTTATCAAACATAAGGTTTGAACTAAGTCATTGTAACGTAATGTTGGTCCTATAGCTCATTCGGTTAGAGCAACTGACTCATAATCAGTAGGTGCTTGGTTCGATTCCAAGTGGGACCACAAGAAAAAAAGCCTCTTTTTAGGGGCTTTTTCGTTTAGAAAATCTAATTAATTTCAGTACTTCTTTAATAGTTCAAAAAGTGCCGAATTGATATACAGCGTTTCCTTCCAGACCTTTTTTGACTGAAGAATTCCAATATTCTCCAGTGCCTTGAGGTATTTTGCCGCAGTAATGCGTGAGATTGACAATCGTTTTTCCAAATATTCACTCTTACTGTACGGATGCTCAAATAGTAATTCGATCAATTCTTTACTGTACATTTTGGGAAACTCCTTCCTTGTCTTTTCCTTGGTCTGTTCAAAAAGCGTATTAATTTCTGTAACCTGGTTTATTGTCGCGTGTGCAGTTATTTCAACTCCTTTCAAAATATAAAGAATCCAGTCTTCCCATTTATTATTCGTTCGCACCTCTTGGAGTAGTCGATAATATTCTGACTTATTTTCAATGATGTAACCGCTAAGAAATAAGATGGGTTGTTCGAGCAGACCAGCCATAATGAGATAGAGAATATTAAGAATCCGTCCTGTGCGTCCATTCCCATCATAAAACGGGTGTATGCTCTCAAATTGATAATGTTGAATAGCCATTTTTATCAAATGAGGAATTTCGTCTTTATCCAGATTGATAAACTTTTCCATATTGCTAAGTAGCGAATTGATAACATCCGTGTTGTCAGGCGGGGTATAAATAACCATTCCCGTTGCTGAATTTCTCAATGCAGTTCGGGGTAGTTTTCTTATACCCGCATTATTCTCCTCAAGAATTTGCTGGATTTCAATAATCGTATTGATAGTAAGGATGTTTTTTTTCTGGATTGTTCTGAATCCAAATAACATTGCCTCCCTATACCTCAATACTTCTTTGGTGGATGTATCGATTTGATCACCCTTTGCCGACAATGCTTGGTACAATTTATCTTGCGTTGTTATAACATTTTCTATTTCTGAACTTGCTCTTGCTTCTTTTAGGACAACCGCATTGAGTAAAATTTCTGGATTGGGCAAAACATTAATTATTCCTTTTAATTCAGCAAGTGCAACTGAGGATTTCACCAATTGTTTCAAAATAAGAACAGATTCAATGTGTTCTTTGGCAGGAGGCAATAAAGGCAAATCATTAAATGGTAAATCAGCGTTATCTTTTCTATTCATTTCTTTTTTTGTCATGTAAAATATTTTTACCTGAAAGTATCATCATGTAAAGATATTAAACTTATTTATACATGAAAATATTGTCATGTATAAAGTATTCATTTTTCTAATTCCAAAGCAATCCGCTCCACATCCTCCTTCAGCTGGTTCGATAATTCATACCTTTGGCCCACATTTTAAACACTGTCCGAAGGTCAGGTTTTTTGTTTATTTGGTAAACGCGATTTTCAGGGATTTTCTACCGCAGTTATCATCAAGTTATACCACAGTAAAATCAAACGCAACTGGTATTTATTTTCTTTCAAGGGTTCTTAGGAACCGTTGTCCTTCCGAAAACACACTGTGTGTAATATCCGAAATCTACTAAATCCCAGGCTACCGTACGGTGCATTTTGGTATCTACAACACGTGATTTATTGCACTCAAATTCAAAGCCCATCAACGGAACATTTACTTTCTCTTTTGTGAACTTCCCCGTATATCCGAAGCGTAAATCATACGCGATCAACTTTTTATTTTGTTCTTGAATTAAGCAAAAGTCGTTGGTTACACGGTGAAGATTCGCCCCGTGATTTACACCCGACCACCTTAAATCATCGATTCGCCAAGGGCCTCGATCGAAAAGTGTTGGTGGTTCTATTATCGTTGAATTAAATACCGAGCGATGCGCAACCAAATAATGCGTCTTATTTTCTCCTAAAACAAACCAATAAAAACATGTGAAGGGCATGGGAGTAAGCATCATACGATCTACCTTGAGATTATGCGCTTTTATATAAGATTGTGTATCTGTCCAAACGTACCATTTGATGAGTAAACCGAGCATCAAATAACTCGTTGAATAGATCAACCCAATACGATTTAGCCTTCTGCGTTTTCCGCTATTTCTATCTAACCGCATTGCCCAAATGAGCAACACCATAAAAGGCACGGTATAGAGTGGATCAATCACAAACACCGAATTAAATGTAATTCGAGCTTCGAAAGGCCACAAAAATTGCGTGCCATAATTCGTAAACATATCCAATATCGGATGGGTAACGATGCCCCAAAAGAAAAGGTGAGCCCATAACCAAAAGCCATATACTCTTTTCGTTAGCATATTCATTAACCACGCGATGGCTGGAGATGCCAATAACGCAAACAACAAGGAATGAGAAAACCCTCGATGTACCAATGCGGCCTCAATCGGATGATAAAAAACACGTAAGAATACATCTAAATCAGGAATAGTGCCAGCAATAGCACCCCATAAAACGGCCTTATTTCCCATGCGTTTTCCCGCAACGAGTTCTCCAATTGCGCCTCCTAAAACAATCTGTGTTAATGAATCCATTCGTTAAAATTACAACGCTTAGGCTATATAACTATGTTGACCATAAAAGAAACCTTCAGTTTTGTGTAAAGAAATAAGTTAGCATGGTATTTTCAATAATGGATTCCTTTAATTTTGCTCAATATCAAATTCCTAATTCATGAAACGCACGTTTATACGTTCCTTTTTAGAACTACCTTTTACTGAATTATCGGAATATTCCGTTCGATCATCTCAACCTAAAAAGTCTCTATTTTCTCAAATAGTAGTTGATATTTTGGATGATGAGTTATGGGGCTCAAAGGTAAGTATTCTTGGAAATGCCCTAATTATACTCGCTATCCTACTAAGTACAATGGATTATATTCTAAGTAATGGTGCAGGTGGATATTTAATTTCCAATAACCCCTTGAAATTCGTTATTGCAGGTTTCTTTCTCATAGAATTCGTTCTGAGAATCAGTTATGCAAAAGCACTTGGATACGCACCCTCAGCAACACGATCTTACCTATTCTCATTCTTAGGTATAATAGATCTTCTAAGCTTAACACCCATAATACTGGATGTTTTTTCAGTGCCTTTTGCAAGTAGTCTTGGCGCATTGCGAATTCTTCGGCTTTGGCGAGTCGCCCGCTACATCCCTTCGTTTAGTGTAATTTCAAATGCATTCAATGCTCGAAAAGAAGATATTATCACTTCGCTACTTGGTGTTGTCTTGCTTTCATTGACCCTTTCTGCCCTAATGTTCCATTTTGAAAGCGCATATACAGAAAGTTCATTCAAAAATATTTTGGAAGTATTCATCTGGTCCATTGGAAAGTATACGGGAGATTATGGGGCAATTGCGGTCAAAAATCCAATTAGCGATATGGGAAAGGTTATTGCTACCATTAATGGCTTATTAGGTATTGCTTTGTTCGCCCTTCCTGCAGGGCTTCTTGCATCGGCATTTATTGAACAATTGGAGGAAAAACGTAAAATGCAAACAATTAATGAACGTATCAAAAAAATTGAAAAACATTTTGCAAAAAAAACTGGAGGAGGTAAACATTTTAAATACAAAACAAACCCTCGATATGCATCTACCGATTATATTCAAAGTAAATTTTTACTTAGTGAAAGTGAATTATTTGAATGTATCCGCGAAGCGCAATGTTTGAGATTTCGTGCATTAAAATCAAGCCCTGAACGTAGCGTTTCTGATATTCGCATTATTGAATCATTCAAATCGAATTGCGCATATGGATACCGTCAATTCAATGATGAAAGTAATATCGTGCTAATTAATGCGATTGGACATAATGAACGTGGGATTTCGCATTTCTCCTATACCTTAGCTACTGGATTAAATCTAAACTTCATCGCACGGGAATTCGAACTATTAAATCAACATGGAGCGAATATCGGTGGCAATACCTCAAAAGAATATGAACGTTTTCTAGCAAATGATATCACACCGTTCAATCCAACACTGTTAGAATTTCTTCAGGACATTGATTCGTTTAATGAAAATACATTTTTTATTATTTTATCCTCCGCGGCTTCAGGTAGAAAAGATATCATTCTCGAGTATGGAAATGATATAAACACTGTCGGATGGGACCCGGAAAAAACTACGTTATCGTCAGAAACTTTATTAAATAAGGTAATAAGCCAAGTAACTGAAGGATTATCCGAAGTTCAATATACAGGGTCAAATCAAGTTAAAGTCACTCAAGATTTTAGTTTAGATCAAAATACCATTGGACTCAATATGGACAACTCGCTTCAACGCTTGATTCATAAAAAAACAAAGGCCAATGTTATTACGCTTTACGTTAACATTCGCATATTAACCGGTGAAGACAATCTATATTACAGCGCTGCAACAGCCGTTGGCAATATAATCGAACAGATCAAAACACTTGATTAAAAAAATAATTTACATCGCTAACTGCATGCGCTCCGAAGCAATCTGAGCTAGAATTTCCTCCTGAGTTTTTTCAATGAAATCGCTTTTTAGAATTTTCCGTTTTTCAGAACCTATCTGCTTCATATACAAACCTTCAGCAAATCTCCTGATATCATCTTGACTCTGAAGAATTAATCCAGGCACTCGATCATGTTCATTTTCTGATTTCATATTCATGGTAAAAAACGCCGTATTCGAGTGGGTTATTTCGCCTGTTTTAATATGCGTAGACTCCGCTCGAATTCCAACAATCATGGATGTCCTTCCCACATAATTCACTCGAGATTTTAAGGTCAATAGATTCCCTATTTCTACTGGCTTGTGAAATTCCACCGCATCAACACCAATCGTAACCACATATCCTTCACAATGCTTAACTGCCGTTGCATAAGCAACTTTGTCCATGATGGATAATATGATTCCACCGTGCACCTTATCGCCGAAATTAGCGTAACCGGGAACCATTAATTCGGTAAAAATTGTTTCGGATTCAATGACGGTTTTAAAACGTTCCATAATGACTTTTTTTTGTGAAAATTAATAATATTAAACTAAACCATGGAATGGATAACACATGGTTCATAACCAAAGCTAAATCAATTAGAAGACTAACAAGCTATTTCTGTGCTAGAATTTAAACGCCACTCCTGCATTGAACTGCAAATCCCAGTTTTCTCCTTTCAGGATGTTTTCTGTAGACTTAAGGAATTTGGTATCGAGCCGTATAGCAAGTTGATCACTTAACTGATAGGTAGGACATAGGGTAAGCCCTCCAATTATGGTTTTATCTAACTCACCAATTCGGGCGCAGCGGTTCTCCGGGTCATAAAAAACTTCTAGGCGTTGCGCCAAGCTCCAATGCGAGTTAAAGGTGTAGCGGTTCATCACCTGCGCAGCACCCCAAAGTTTACCAGATTCTATGCCCACATCGAACGTTCCCCACGTTTCCCAGTTTCCGTTCTTCCAAGCAACATTTACATGCTGATAAAACCGATTTATGGATAAACTGTCCGCATAAATTGACCCATAAAAAGCGCCATACATGAGCGAAAGATTTTCTTTGATACTATATTTATAATGCGCTCCCAAACTCGGTTTAACAATAGTTGGATCCCATCCAATCCGCTGCCAGCCATTTAACACATGCACCCCAGCCTCATGTTTTTTATTATCACTCACGTATACCACACGAGTTCCACTCAAATAATAGGGTGAGTTTTCAGCAACCATACTGCGCGTTAAGGTTGGACAATCGGAAGATATCGCAGATTCAATACCTATGTAAGAACTATAAACCCCAGCATCCCACCAAAGATTTTTTGATTTTGAAAGTTTGAATCCTATATATGCCTCGTTCAAGGGCTTAGCCCAATTCGGCTCCGCAGCTAAATTGTACTGACTATAATCTCCCGTCATTAATCCCAGTGTAGCTCGAAATCTATTTGTGCTAATTTCACCTTTAAGCAACAACAAATTAGTTCGCAGTTTATTGTTGATTTTATGATTGTAAAAGAATGATTCCTTTTTGTTATACCCTGCCCAATGTCTTCCAAGATACAAATCGCCATATCCAGTCAACTTGAATGAATTCGATGGATGTTTTTTTGAAACCAAGTGAATGCCTTGCCCTAATACCATGTTAAAGGCCCAAAAAAAACATAGCATGAAATGAAGTAATCGCATAAGCAAATATAAATTCTTTGAGCAAAAAAAATCCTGACACGATCGGCCAGGATTTAATATGGTATATTATCTACTATCTTTTGTGAAGTGGCTCATCAGAAACAGTAAGTTTCTTTCTGCCTTTTTTGCGACGTGCAGCTAACACGCGACGACCATTTTTGGTAGCCATTCTACTACGGAAACCATGTTTGTTTCTTCGTTTTCTTTGTGAAGGTTGAAATGTTCTTTTCATCGTCTTGTCTTTAAATATCTACCGAAAAACGGAGTGCAAATATACGATATTTTTTACCAATTCAAATTGTTTTGATAAAAAAAATGAAATTATTCCTCACTCCCCTAAAAGTAGGTATTTTTGCATTGCAATCCATTAAAGTTGAACGCCTTGTCATCGAAACCAAAAAATATTAAGAAGATTAGTGCTTCAAAGAAACTGCGCTTTTTACTCTCCTATTTAAAACCTTACTTATTTTCATACAGCATCGGGTGGATCTTTTTAGTCCTGTCCACCTTGGCAGGTTTAGTGTTCCCCTACCTTATGGGAGGCCTTCTTGGTGCAGATTCTAGCGGCAGTTCAGTAGATACTATCGGACAAGTTTTATCCAAAAATTCAGTAAACGGAATTGCATTTGCACTCTTTATACTTTTCGGAATCCAATCGCTATTTTCATTTTTCAGAGTGGTTTTGTTTAACAATGTCACGGAAAATGCCTTGAGAGATTTGCGTAATGATGCCTTTGAACGCATGATCTACATGCCAATGGATTTTTTCAATACACACAAGGTTGGTGAATTAACAAGCCGCATCGCCTCGGATATTACACAGATCCAAGAGACCATGCGTACGACCATCGCAGAATTTTTCCGTCAATTGGTGATTGTCGTTGGAGGAATCACCTTTTTAGTATTCATCTCATGGAAACTTTCCTTAATCATGCTTGGTACGGTTCCAGTCATGGCAATTATCGCTGTTATTTTCGGTAGATACATTCGTAAATTAAGTAAGAACGCTCAAGACTTTACCGCTGAATCCAATTCAATCATTGAAGAAGCGCTCAGTGGGATTGCAAATGTTAAAGCCTTCACAAACGAAGTGTTCAATTTAAAACGGTTCAGAATGAACACGCAGAAAATGCGAGACCTCAATGTTAAAAGTGGAATTTGGCGAGGGGTGTTTGTCTCTTTTATTATATTCTGTTTATTCGGTGCCATTGTTTTTATAATTTGGCAAGGAATGATGATGACACAGGGCGCTCATCCTTCCCTACCGAAAGAAGGGTTCTATCAGTTTATTCTTTTCACCATCCTGATGGGGGCTAGTATTGGATCGTTGCCTGAATTATATGCAAACATTCAAAAATCTATCGGTGCCGTTGAAAACCTTATCGAAATAATGGCAACACCAACTGAACAAGAACTTGTTAGCGGGGTTGAAAAGCCAACGATTACAGGTGATGTTATTATGAATGATGTTAATTTCCAATATCCACAACGTCCAGATTTACCTGTATTAAATGGTATCAACTTCTCGATAGCGCAAAATCAAACCTTAGCAGTTGTTGGTAGTTCTGGTGCTGGAAAATCTACCCTCGCAAGCCTTCTTCTACGCTACTATGACCAACAAGGTGGAAGTATTCTGTTTGATGGAATCGATTCGCGACAAATCGATCTAGCGTACTTAAGAAAGCATATTGCCATTGTACCCCAAGAGGTTATGCTTTTTGCAGATACCATTAAAGAAAATATACGTTTTGGTCGACCCGAAGCAACAGATAACGAACTGATTGAAGCTGCCCAAGCAGCCAATGCCTGGGATTTTATTCAAAGCTTCCCCGAGGGGCTAGAAACCCAAGTAGGTGATCGTGGGATTCAATTATCCGGAGGACAAAAACAGCGGATTGCTATTGCACGGGCGATTTTGAAAAACCCAGCTATTCTGATTCTAGATGAAGCGACATCAGCATTAGACTCCGAATCTGAAAAATTAGTTCAAGATGCCTTAGATCGATTAATGACCAATCGTACCTCGGTAGTGATTGCGCATCGATTATCAACGATTCGCAAGGCTCATAAAATTATCGTGTTGCAAGAAGGTAAAATTATTGAGGAAGGAACCCATGAAGAACTATTACTAAAGCATGGGGCATACACACGGTTTGTTGAGTTGCAAAACTTATCAGAATCATGATTGCGTTAACACGCAAATTCATTTCACGTAGCCAAGCCCAAGGCTTTGGCGCACCGATTGAAACCTGGGATAATTCAGACAAATCGACTTTTTTATCACCTGATGCATCCATCGAATCTCTACAAGATGCTGCAAACAAACGATGCGCGACGTTTTCAAACGAACAACGAGAACTGCTTGTTTCTTGCCTTGCCAAACAATACGGATCGCTACCAAAACCTGAACAACTCAACAAAAACATTCAGCTTTTAGCGAAGGGAAATGGAGTAACCATTACTACAGGTCATCAATTAACACTTGGCTTAGGGCCTCTTTTCTTGATCTACAAAGCCATCCATGTAATCAATGCGTGCGACCGATTAAACCAAGTAAATTCAACCTGTAATTTCATCCCAGTTTATTGGCTCGCGTCAGAAGACCATGACTTCAAAGAAGTACAATCAACCAACTTCTTTAAGAAAACGCATACGTGGGAAAGTGATCAAACGGGACCGGTTGGACAATTCAACACCACTGGACTGAAAGAAATTCATGAGGTGATATGCTCATTCTTTAATTCAGATGAGTTAGCGGATATACATCACCTATTTCAAGTCACAGAAACCAACTATGCAGCGCAGATTCGATTGATGCTCAACACCCTCTTTGGCACCTATGGACTGGTAATAATAGATGGAGATGATCGCGAACTCAAGCGCGCCTTTGCACCGCTCATGAAACGCGAACTCACGGAGCAATTCATCCAAGAACAAGTACATAAAACAAATGAAGAATTAATCGCACGAGGCAAAACTATTCAAGCACACGTTCGGCCGATTAACTTGTTTTATTTATCCGCCGGAAACCGAGCGCGTATTATCGCCAATGATCATGGCTATTCTGCGGATAACCTGCAATGGAAAAAGGAAGAATTACTCGAGGAGCTAGATAAATATCCTGAACGCTTCTCACCCAATGTACTCTTTCGACCAATATACCAAGAACTCATACTACCTAACATATGCTATGTTGGTGGTGGTGGCGAAATGGCTTATTGGACCCAGTTAAAAAGCGCATTTAATCATGTCGGTGTACCATTCCCTTCACTTCAAACCAGGGTAAGCGCGTTTATTGTCCCAACATTCGCTGATCCAAATGATATTGAACCTTATTTCACGCCTTTACAAGATCAAATCAATCACCTATTAACTAAGCAATCTAACCGCGACCAACTTTTTGCACAAATCGATGAAACCTTTGAAGAATTAACAACTCAGCTTAAATCGGGAATTCAACATTTCAACGGGGACGCTTCGAAATGGTGTGGAGCACAACTTACTGGGATATCAGCAAACTTAACACACTACAAACAACGTTGGCAAAAGGAGGAAAAACAACTTCTTGATTCCCAGATAAAGCGACTTGAACGCATTCATCAAGAGTTATATCCGAATTCGATTCCACAAGAACGATACACCAATATCCTTCACTTCTGTGGAAAAAACGGCATTCATCGTTGGATTTCAGCGCTAAAAAGTCAAATCGATCCGTTTTCAATAGCAATTCATATTTTTATACAATCGAATGAAACAGAATAACATACGTGCCATTTTAGAAAAACATCCGATTATACCGGTTGTTACCTTTAATGAAATTACCGAAGTTGAACCTCAAATGCATCATTTACAAGCTAAGGGGGTAAACTGTATAGAAATCACCTTACGGACACCCATTTCTTTTGAGGCCATTGCCCTTGCAAAAGAAACCTTTGGCCACGTAATGGACATTGGCGTTGGAACGCTAGTCTCAAGCGAGCAAATTAAACAGGCTGCTGAATTAGGAGTAGACTTTATGGTTAGCCCTGGCATCAGCCGAAGCCTTGCCCCGACGTTTGAATCCTGCGGAATTCCTTTTATCCCTGGCGTAGCCACCCCAAGTGAAATTATTACCGGGCTTGAACTTGGTTGGGATACCTTTAAGTTCTTTCCTGCTCATCTATTTGGGGGACTAGATGCCCTAAAAACCTACGGACAAGTATTCCCAGAGGTGAAGTTTTGTCCGACCGGGGGCATTAAAGCAGAAACCTACGAACACTACCTAAAGCTACACAATGTAATATCGGTAGGTGGTTCTTGGTTGCAGTAAGATTAATCTGTAGGTAATTTCGGAATCTTAGCCACGCTATATTTAATTAGAGAGAACTGTAAACCAAAATTAATATTGAATTGGTTATACAAAAACATCTGTGATGCGCGATCGCTTGCGTTCATGGTAGTCCGAATATCCGGCATGTGAATGAATCCCATTTTTGCCTCCCCCTGAACAAAGAAGTACTTGAAGAAATTAAGTTGCAAAGACATTACACCATCTACCCCATACCCAGCCAAATGAAACGCATCATAGCGCGGATTTGCCAATAAGGTCGTATTGGTTTTGGGTAATAACACACCAAGTCCTCCGCCGAATAAAAAGGTGGTTTGAAAATGTTTGACATTCAGTAATAACATCGATTTTCTTAGTTCTGAATTTATATAGTTCAACCCGTCCGTATGCTCAAATTTCAAAAAATCTTGTCCTATGGTAAAGGGTTGATTAACATAGACCCCATCATAGCTTGTATTACTGTTATAGATATATCCATTAATGGTACTTGGCTGATCGTGTAACATGACATATTTCATGTGGTCAACACCCAACGAAATTTGTAAATTATGTTTGAAATAATACCCGATTCTCGCATTGTATTGTGGAATCGTCATTTTACTTGGAGTAAAATATAATTCCGCGTCGAACGGTGATTGCCGATCTACAGCAACCACGTCATAGAGTTGAAAATCATAATTATTTCCACTGAAATGAATAGTTGAAGGAGAATAATACGATCGATTCCAACCCCAATAAAAATAAAATGAACCTTTCTTAAATGCCTCTGGTTTTCGCTGAGCCGCAAAAGAAAAAGTAACGAAAACAAAGAATAACAACGTTAATAGCTTCATGAAAATATCATTGGAAGGGTAAAGATGTATATTTTTCTTGTAACGAAATCTAGAAACCAATAAATTCATTAATTTTAACCTATGAAAACACTATTTTTTTACATAAGTATTGTTAGTATCTCTTGCTTTTACGCTCAAGAAATTATTGAGATTGATGAAGTGAATCAAGCCGCTATTTTACAGGAACACAACAAGGAACGAGCACTTTTAAATATAAGTGACTTAACATGGAATGAAGATTTAGCTGCTTATGCGCAGGAATGGGCACTTCAATTAGCCGAAGAAGATAAGAGCATTCATCATAGACCGGCAGACAGTTATGGTGAAAATATTTCATGGATTTCCAATATGCCGGACGAACTATCCGAAGGTGTTGCGTTATGGAACGAAGAAAAGGAATATTTCAAATACAAACCCATCGGAAATGATTGGGCCAAATCGGGTCATTACACCCAAGTAATATGGAAAAATTCAACCGAAGTAGGTTGTGGAAGCGCGCTTAGTAAATCCGGGGCATTTTTCTTCGTTTGTAATTATGACCCTCCAGGTAATTATGTTGGACAAAAACCTTATTAGTATGAACCGCATCCTATTAATATGCCTACTTTCGCTGGGGCTTTTTGCATGCAAATCTTCCAGTGGATGCAATTGCGCAAAAGCAAAATCAACCTTAAATAAATAAAAACATGCCTATTTATTACATCTTAGGAGGAATCTTAGTCCTAATTCTTAGCGGCCTATATACCGTAAATCAAGGGACTATTGTTGTTATAACGCTGTTTGGAAAATACAAACGAACCGCCGCTCCTGGGTTGCGATTAAAAATTCCGTTCATAGAAAAAGTATACAAGCGTATTTCTTCACAAAACCAAAGTATTGAAATGGAATTTCAGGCGGTTACGATTGATCAAGCCAATGTGTATTTCAAGAGTATGCTTCTTTATTCCGTAATGGACGAAAATGAAGAAACCATTAAAAAGGTAGCCTTTAAGTTTATTAGCAATAAAGACTTAATGCAAGCACTCATTCGAACCATTGAAGGATCTATACGCTCGTATGTCGCAAGTCAAAAACAAGCCGAAATCCTCGGTTTACGCCATGAATTGGTCGATAGTGTTAAAGGTCAAATTGACCAAACCTTGGAAACATGGGGTTATCACCTGATAGACTTACAAATCAACGACATCACCTTTGATTCAGCCATTATGGAAAGCATGAGCAAGGTGGTTGCATCCAATAACCTTAAGGCAGCTGCAGAGAATGAAGGTCAGGCGCTACTCATCACCAAAACAAAAGCCGCGGAAGCAGAAGGAAATGCAATTAAAATTGCTGCAATGGCAGAAAAAGAAGCGGCAATGCTCCGTGGACAAGGGGTTGCCTTGTTCCGTCAAGAAGTGGCAAAGGGTATGACCGAAGCAGCAGAGCAAATGCAGCAAGCCAATCTAGACACCAATGTTATTTTGTTTTCCATGTGGACAGAAGCAATCAAGAACTTTGCAGAATATGGTAAAGGAAATACAATATTCCTAGACGGAAGCCCGCAAGGCATGGAAAATACCATGCGTCAAATCCAGGCGATGATGACAGAGAAAGGTCAACAATTGCCATAGTTCAACAAGTCTTTTACTACGTAATAACCTAGATTTTTAGATTTTTTCACATCTGTTTTAAACAAGTGTTTAATATTTGTGTTTAACTTTGCACCGCGAAATGCAAAAATGAACCAGTCCGCAGAAGAAAAAATTAAACACGCAGCGCTAAGAGTCTTCATCCAAAAAGGCTCTGCAAACTGTACATCACGAGAAATAGCACGTGAGGCGGGCATGAACGTAGCACTCGTAAATTATTATTTCCGATCGAAAAGTAAATTATTTGCACTGATTTTTGAATCTGTGATGCAGGATTTCTTGAAATCAATGGTGCAAGTATTCAGCTCCGACTTACCCATTCGTGAAAAAATTAGAATTCTAATCGAGCGCGAATTTGAGTTTTTAGGACAACATCCAGAAATTCCAAATTTTGTATTGAACGAATTAGCTAGAAACCCAGAGGCCATTGATGGGTTTATTCCAGTCCTTAACATGGTCAATGAATCGGGTGTATTTGATGAAGCTAGAAAACTACAAGAACGTGGCGACATGCGTCAAATGGACATTGTACAAATCACACTACTCATAATGTCTAATTGTCAATATCCATTCATGGCACAACCGCTCATGAAAGTGATTCATGGGGTTAGCAACGAAACCTATAAAGAACATCTTACCGCCCATAAAACCCATGCCGTAAACATGGTGCTCGGGTATCTATTCCCAAACGATAAATTATAATTCCTCATGAATAAAGCCGTCCTGTTTCTCTTCTTATTTCTTTCAACTTGGGCAAGCGCACAGGTATATTCCCTTACCGACCTCTTAAAAATGGCTGATACAGCCAACCTAAGCTTAAAAAATGCACGCATCGAAATTTCAGCAAATGCCAACCAACGTAAGGCATTTTTAGCGAGCCAATACCCTAAAATAACAGCCACAGGTGATTATCGTTACAACGCCATCATACCGGGTCAAATTGTCCCGGCTGACTTTTTTGGAGGACCTCCAGGTACCTTTGCCGAAGTTAAATTTGGCGTTCCGTATACCTTAAGCAATACAGTTCAACTCACTCAATTTATTTTTAATCCACAATTAAATTATGGATTGAATGCCCTTGCAATTAATTCGCAAATCGTTGAAATTCAAGAGAAAATCGCATTCCAAGAGGTTCACTACCAAGTGTCAAATACGTTTTTCGCGTTGCAAGCAGTCAACCAACAAGTAGAATTCCTTCAGAAAAACGAAAAAAATATGGATGAACTCATCCGTAACATGGAATTAATGCAACAACAAGGCTTAATCATCCCCAC
>JBEIDV010000011.1:0-23345 GCA_040383285.1 Crocinitomicaceae bacterium
ACGTATAGGTTGAAAGGAGTCTGCTCCATATTTCTCGTAGTGTCCAGATGTAACATAAAGGGCTTTGTTCCCGATGTGCGGTGTAATCACCTGCTGATATCCTGCCGCTTTTTGTGCACGTTTCAAGAATTGCTCTAAGCGATCTCTCAATGCAGCACCTTTTGGCAACCACATTGGCAAGCCCTGTCCAACTTTCTGGGAAAAGGTAAACAATTCTAATTCCTTACCAAGTTTTCTATGGTCACGTTTCTTGGCTTCTTCAAGGCGCTCAAGGTATTCGGTGAGTTCAGTATTTTTAGGGAAGGTAATACCATAAATCCGCGTTAACTGTTTATTTTTCTCATCTCCTCTCCAATACGCTCCGGCGATAGACAATAACTTCACGGCTTTGATGTGTCCTGTGTCTGGGATGTGTGGTCCACGGCATAAATCGGTAAAATTACCTTGCGTGTAAAATGTAATTGTACCGTCTTCTAATTCCGAAATTAATTCCAGTTTGTAGGGATCTTGTTTTTCTGTGAAATACGCTAGGGCGTCTTGTTTAGAAACGTCTTGACGGATAAAGGGATTCTTTTGCTTGGCTAATTCTTTCATTTTAGCCTCTACTTTTTCTAGATCCTTCTCGGTGAATGCATGTTCTAAAAAATCAACATCGTAATAAAATCCATTCGCAATGGGCGGTCCAATGGCTAATTTAACGCCAGGGAAATGAAATTCTAAGGCCTCTGCCATCAGGTGGGCTGAAGAGTGCCACATGGTAGACTTGCCATCCGCATCATTCCAAGTTAATAACTGAAGTTCGCTTTGGGCCGGCAGTGCGCGCATGGCATCTTGAACCGTTCCATTTACTTTTGCTGCTAATACATTTCTGGCCAAGCCTTCTGAAATACTTACAGCTACATCTAATGCGGTACTACCCAGGGGAAATTCACGCTGTGAACCATCGGGTAAGGTGACTTTAATAATTCCTTCCATAATCAGCTACAAAAGTAGTAAAATCAGGGGGAAAACTAAGCCTTCATGCACTTATTTTCTATGAAGTAATTGCTTTACATCCATTTGAAGCGTTCGGATAGAATTTAGCAGACTTTGTTCATCTGGAACGATTTCAGGTAATTCGCGACTGATATAACAAACAAACTTCCAGGCCTCTAACAATTCCGAATATGGGATTTCATAAGGCTGATAGTTTAAATTCGTTGAAATCAAGGTCAATAACCCGGGCTTTTCTGAACTCAAGCCGATCGTCTTAAATACAATTCCTTCCGATTTAGTGACTAAAATAAACTGTTCTCCCGCTTTCATTGAAGTCCAATCTTGGATGAATTCACCCACTACAATAGACCCTTGATTTACAGGAGGCATGGAATCCCCTTGAATTGGAAACGCTCTATATTTCTTATTTTTAGAAAGAAAGGGCAGGCTTAAGGTTGGGAAATCAGTAAAAAATTCAGGATCGGCAAAACCAGCGGTATACCCTGCACTGGCCTTTTCCGGAATAACCTCAATGAGTTCATCATTATCCAAACTTACAATTGACGCTAAGATTCTTAATTCGGTACCTTTCATCCGTTGTTCGGCACGCTCAGTAATAATTCGCCAATCGACTTCTTTGAACGAAGAAAAATCTTTAGTGATAAGCTCCTCGATTGACAACCCATAATATTTACTGATTTGCAACATATTTTCTAGGTTCGGCTGAGCAATGTTATTCTCATACCCACTGTAGGTAGACCGATTCAAGCCTAATGCGGCAGCCACCTCTTCTTGCGACTTCCCTTTTCTTTTGCGTAAAATTTTAATGTTTTCCCCTATAAACATGACCATGATTTTCAACAAATTTAAAAAATAATCAAATACATTGATTAAATTTTAATCTTTTTATTGAGCCACGAACTTGTAGATAATAAAACCACTTTGTTGAACGGGAGCGGAATCTTTAAAATTGAATTTAGATTTTTTTGCGTAGCGAACCGATTGCTCAATCATACACTGATTTGCACCGTTACTTTTTGATGCCTCATACTGAGCCTCAACCACCTTCCCCCCTTTATCAACCTTAATAGAAACCACAACCTTGCCGGTTGAACCATACCCACAGGTATACCCAGGATTTCGAACATGCCATAAATTATTATCGTATGCCGTTCGGCCGTCCAAACGAAATTCAACCATTACATCACCTGAAAACTGCTGATCGCCACCTGAACCGTGATTACCTTTTGTAGCCGAAGCATCTGTCTTTATAGGCTGATTTTGTTTCCTTTGATCCATTTCTCGCTTAATTTTATCGCGCTCCACCACCCCACCTGCTTCATCAAAAAGCGATTGCTCGTAGGCCTTAGCCCGCTCATAGGGATCCCCTGACGCAGTATTCTGACTGTAGTCGGTAGCAGAACTTGGTCGCGAATCATTCAAATCTCTGGCCAAGCTTTTCAAGTCATCATCACCATTCACAATGGATACATCTTGTTGATCGATTAGCAACTCCTCTTCTACCGTAGTGACCTCAGGCTTGAAGAAAGGTTCAACGGGAATGTAACGCTCATAGTATGAGAATTGTAAGGCCATAAACAAGCCAACAAATGTGGCCAATGAAAGCACAAACGACAACACAATACGATCCCTTTGGGTCAAGCTCTTCATTTCAATTGTATGTTATAACTCGTTTTGAATCAGGAAAAAAGTAAAGCAATTGCGACTCTTTTTTAAGCATCCAGCACCCCACAACAAACTCTTTAATCAAATCATATTCTTGTGGAAGTAATTCAACTCCTGTCTTGGTAAATATACCTTTTTTAGCGCCTCGTTGAACCATATAATATTGTCCATTTAACCATGGGGTTATTTCATCAAATTCAACTGGAATCAGCAACACGCCTTTCTCTGAATAAACGCCCATCTTTTCATTCATTTTTACGACGTATTGATCGTTCCGAAGGTGTTGAACGTAATCAAACTGAAAAGGTGTCAATTCAACACCATTTCTATCCCAAAAACCAATTTTCCCATTCTTATCCTTAACTCCGGACAAGACCTCTGACATTGAATTCAACTGTTGGAAATTAAACAACTTGGTCAACTTCCCCGAGGTGTCAATCCAAAGATATTTACTCTTTTTACGTACCATCCATTGTCCTTTATATATTTTCCCCAACAACAGATCAGCTGTATACGCCTCATTCCACGATTGACTCAGGTGCCAATTCTTGCAATTCAAATGAGAAAACTGCTGGCCTTTTTTAACTACTCGAAACCCCTGATACTCATCACCTATTCCATCAAAATCAACCGAAAGTAATTCCTTTCCATAAACGTCATAAAGACCCTTCCTCCCTGCTTTGCTGACGATAAATTGTTTATCGGATAATAAAACCTGATCAAATTGGATTGGAACTATTTCCATTAAGGACGAATTAATCACTCCAACGAATCCATCCCGTTCAACAATCGCTAATATTTCATTGACCGGATTAACTTCATCAAAACTGGGTGAACAAAGGATTTCACCAGTAATTTTCATAAGCCCCTTCAACCCTTCGCGCTCATACACTAACAAATCCCCAAAAGCCCATTCCAAATCAGCATATTCATTATGGATGACAACAATACCCGCACGATTAAACAATCCAAAGCGAGCATTCAATTCAAAAATTGAATACCCATTATTAAAATCAGAAATAAAATCATACCCCACAGGAATGTGTACTTGACCTTGTTTATTTATTACACCATATTTATCCCCAACCATGACCACAGCTAATCCTTCCCTAAACTCTCCTACCCAATCATAGGATGCAGGAATTACCGGTGCACCTTGCTCATCCATATATCCCATCATGCCCTCCTTGGAAGCATACGGATAAAGTTCTTTTCCAAAACTATGCAGCTCTTCAAGAACCGATGATGCAAATGGATATGTTGGATACTGCTCTATAAACCAACGCATACGATCCGGGTCATAATTACCTGCACTTAACTGAAAAAAAGCACGCCAGATTTTTTCTACGTTCTGGTTTTTCGGATAATGCGTTATAAAATATTTAAATCGAAGCGTATCATTTGCCTCCATATATAAATGAAACAACTCATCCTCAGCTAAGCGTTTGTAGGGACTCCTTGGGTGATATAAAATATACGTAGAAAGCTCATCTTCCGTTCCATTAGCCACCCATCGTTTAAAACCAAGTTCATCGATAAGCGCATTGAGGTCTGCGATATATGTTGTACTTGGAGAAATTAATTTCAACTCCAACAAGCAAGCCATGGAATTTATATCACGGCTGGCCAACCATAAACTATCACGAAAATCACATGCCATACTCCGAAGTGCTAGATCACTCGTATTCGATATGAATCGACTCAAGCCTTCCATATCCTTTTCCTTTTTCAACTGATTGAATTTACGTGCAAAGAAGGTTTGACGCATGCGCTGCATATTCTGCTCATCCCAACCAATACGCTGTAACTCATCCCTTCGATTCCGTGACAATTTATCTGAGCAACCCGCAAAGGACAGCAGGGCATTATTCAAATAATAAATAGCTGAATCCACGTGCTCAAACTCCATTGTATTTCCGTACAAACATGCGATTCCATAATCAGAAATGCTTGAATACTTGCTATCTAAGGTTCGAAAATACTGAAATGATAGCCCATAATTCTTTGCCTTTAATTCTGTAAAACCACGAGTCAGCTTGTCGTTTTGACCTATCACCTGAATAGCCAACCCCCAAAACATCATGATTAAAAAGAAATAACGCTTCATTAGGTCAAATTTACAACGAGAAGTTGACTGAAAAAAATCTATCTTTAACGGAATGAAGGACACGAAAAATCCACGTTTTTTTTACGACTGTGATACGTTTGAATTTCTGCGCCCATTAACTGATTCGCTTGAGCACATTATCAAGGAACTTAATGAATTAAGATCTTTAACTACGCGCAGTTCATGGCTTGAGACTTTTCCATCTTATGTGCAAAGCGAGCACCCGAAAGCGTGGGATGTTTTCACATTTAAATTTTTTGGAATGAATCACTTTCAAAATCAAGCGCTTTGTCCCGTTACAGCAAAACTTATAAATTCCATACCCGAACTCATTTCGTGCGATTTCTCTCGGATGAAACCACACACAACCATTAGCCCTCATAAAGGGTACTCACGGATGATTTTACGAGGACACCTTCCCTTAATCGTTCCACCAGGAAACGATTGTGCAATTCAAGTTGGAACTGACATTGAATATCACCAAACAGGAAAAATGCTCATATTTGACGATTCATACGAACACAGCGCATGGAATCACAGTGCAGCGGATCGCATCGTTTTAATGTTCGATATTGCAAATCCCTTGTGGGGATATACTCCTGACGAAATTTGTAGATATAAAATTGAACACATAGAAGACCCCTTCTTATTGAAGATCGCAACGAAAACTGAATGGGCTGAAGCGTACAAAAAAGGGTATTTACCGCTTAACTCTTAGTAGCTCATTAATTCGATTTAAATTATTTTCTGAAGGAGTACCGGTTAACTGAACAGACTCTCGTCTTAATGTGCGCAGGATACGAGAAACAACCATTGAATCTTCAAAAGCTTCTTTAGTTAAGCTCAGTACGATTTCTTCGCCCTGATGTAACTTTACGTTATACCCTAAGAATTGATTATACCATAATGCCGCTTCATTACCTTTTTTAACCCTTATTAATGAGCTATTTAGGCCTAATTTATTAAAGCAAAAATACAGAAGCAAAATCGACGCTCGTCCGGGAAAATCGGTAGTTAAATACGGCTGTTCACCAATGAAAATACCCCCTTCTCCTACCATGGATTCAGGATTCACGTTTTTCGCATAAATCACGCCAATTGGTTTATCATTCTCCTCAATTATGAAGTAATAATTAAACGGGTTATTCACGGTATCAAACCATGCCACTTGCTGAACCTCGGTGATTAATTCACTCTGAAACATTTGATTCCTGACAAAATCCTGATTTCTCCAGGCACGTACCTGCTCAATATCCGCTTGGGTAATGCGCCGCAAGGAAACACCAAATCCCGACAAGATCATTCGATAACCTCCTGCACATGAAACGTAGGCACGTGATTTATACGCATTAAGATCTGACGTAAGTAAGTAGCCAAAATCCCCAGGCCAAAAAGCAATAAACCGGTAGAAAATAAAACACTAACAATCAATGAAGTAAACCCAGGGACCTCAATCTTATCTATGAGTTTTTTATATAAAAAAAATGTCCCTATTCCCAGATTCACTAAAGCCATCAATCCGCCGAGAGCAGCCATTAACCGCAATGGGAAATCCGTCGCATAAAACGCCTTTCCTATGCTCAAATTAAGTAAATTTCTCAGGGAATATCTAGATTGATATGGAGCAATACTGACAGGCAAAGGAACAAACCCAATATCATTGGTATACCATCGAATGCGCTCATCTAAAAACTGGACACCTACTGCTGAAGAACGAATGGGATCAAGCAACTCCTTACGCATCAACCTAAATCCGCTGCCTTTTCCGTGATCAGCCCCCACAAGACTTGAAATCGCGCGATACCCCATCGTTAAAAACAACCTTAGGTTGGTCCGCTTAACATTAAACAACCCATAAACCATGGCGCGCTGATCCTTTGATGCTATATCAAGTAAGCGAGGGATATGAGACACTAATTCCTGATGATCATCATCCATCGTTAGCATATAATCGGTATGAACATAACCCATCCCAGCAAACAATGCCGCATGTTGTCCAAAATTCTTTGCTAAGCGAATTTTTTTAAGCCTTGGAGACGAAGGATAAGCCTTTAATTGCTCCCAATGATGGATCCGACTACCATCATCTACAACAACTAATTGAAAGGCTGGGAAATGTTTCGACAATAATTCAACCATTTCAATCGCTCCATCCGCATTGTTATAGGTTGGAATAACTACAGTAACCTGATCGTTCATTTGCTAAAATTAAACATTCAATAATAACCCGCCATCAAGCACGAGTTGAGCACCCGTAATCCACGCTGCATAATCGCTTAATAAAAAAGCACACGGTTTAGCTACATCCGAAGGCGCGCCAATACCTAATGGATACCTCGCCTCCACATGCGCTACTTCCTTGGATGAAAACGTTTCTTTTGACGCATCAAACATAGGCGTCTTTACTAGCCCACAAACCAAGGTATTCACCCGAATCGACTTAGTACTAACCTCTAGCGCAAGTGCTTTAGCAAAAGTCTCAAGGGCTGCTTTGGAAGCGGCATATGTAGCACCACCTCGATACGGATAATGACTTGACACCGAAGAAATAAACACCACGGATGCCTTTGGCTTTAGCAAATTAAGTTTCAGTAACGCTGAAGCCATTCGCGTAGCTGAGAAATAATTCACTTGAAACAAGCCTTCATTACCCGCTTCACTTAAATACTTGATAGGTTGAGGATGAATCGCTCCAATGCAGTGAACCCACCCATCAAACCCCGTATTTGAATCAAGAAAATCAGGATCATTCAATGCATCCCAATGCACAGACTCAAACGCATTATGCAATGAAAGCTGAGTCACCAAAGTAGAATCTTGATTTCTAGATGTTCCAACCACACTACCCCCTAGCGCAATAATTGTTTGTGCAATTTCAGCACCAATTACCGATGAAACACCGGTGACTAACACTCGTTTATTTGACAAATTAAGCATGTGTGATCAATTTTGTTATTGGAAATCCTGTTGTTAAAAACATAGAAGCCCACGAAAACCCAACTCCAAATCCAGATAAAATCAGCGATACATCCTTATGAACGGATAAATCATTTCCATGACAAACTAAAGTCAATGGAATTGAAGCTGAACTGGTATTACCAAACTGCTCTATGGAGGTCAAGCACTTGGTTAACGGTATATTTAATTTTCTTGATAGAGATTTTGTGATTAATCCGTTGGCTTGATGAAAAACAACGTAATCAACATCATCCATTGATTTATTTGCTTCTGACAAGGCTTGATCTATAGAATACGGCACTCGGCTTAACGCAAAATTAAATACGTCAAGTCCTTCTAAATGCAAGTGGCTCTTTGAATGTTTATTACCATTAAAATCTAGCAACTCCTCCGTGTAGGTACCGTACGGATTCCTTGAATGTCCTCCCTCAATAATGATTGAGTTTTTACCCGAACCATCTGAACCGGAATTTATAAACCACGGGCTTGAATCTGTTGAAAAAGAAAGCAAGGTTGCCGTACCAGCATCACCAAAAAGTGGAAAGGTGCTCTTGTCTTGATATGCAGTAGAAATCGTGGATTTATCTCCAACAAGAAGTAACGCATTGCGCACAGCACCAGACTGAATAAACTGCCCTACCACCTGTAAGCCATAAACATAGCCGGAACAGCCTAAACTGATATCGAATGCCATACAATCGGAGCGCAAGCCTAGTCGATCCTGTAGAATAATCGAAGTGGCGGGCAAGAAATAATCCGGCGACTGAGAAACGAAGACAAGTAAATCAATTTCACCAGCGATGTCAATATCAGTAAGGAGTTGGGCAGCTGCATTAAAACACAAATCGGAACAGGTAATGTTATCTGGCGCGACACGCCGGGCATGTATTCCGGTATTTTTAGTAAATAAGCGTGCCTCTTCTGGAGCGAACAATGAATATTCAGTCGTTAAAACTTCCTGCTCAGGAACACACGCATAAATCGCTTCTATTTTTGTATGCTGAACTTTAGAATTCACCTTGTTTTTCTTTCACCAATTCAAATAAATCATTTACCGTAACTACAGCTTTCAAGTGTTCACCTGATAACAAAACATGGTAACGGTAATCGATCATGGATACCAATAGCAAAATATGCATACTATTCCATCCTGGTATATTTTTAAGGATTGTGCTTGGGGTTAATTCGAACACTCCCAAGTCTTCAAACTCTTCAGCTAAATGCCCTAAAAACTCATTGATTTCCATACTCAAAGATAATCACCTTAATTTAATGAACCTTTAAAATACTTCCACACCAAGAAAAACCAACACCAAACCCAAAAATCAACACCTTATCACCACGGCTGAATCGATTAGCTTCTTGAGCTTTGGCCCAAGCGATTGGAATTCCGCAAGAAATTGTATTTCCTCCATCGGCAAGATAATTAAGCACCTTATCCTTTGGAAGATTTAGTTTACGCTGGAGGGCATCAATAACGATATTACTCGCTTGATGAAAAATAACATGATCCACTTGATCCAATGTCAGACCATACTTATCTAAGAGTGCAAAAACAGCATTCGGAATATGCGTCAAGGTTAATTTCAGAATTCCATGTCCATCCATTATTAATTCACCAAATTGATTCAACCAAGGCGTATTAACATTAGATTCAAGATATGCAACATCCATTGGTAAGCGCGCCCCACCACGAAGCACATTCAAACTAGAAAAACCTGAGCCGTCATTTCCAAACTCAAACGCAAGTGGAAAACGAGATGAGGTTAACAAAACAGCTACACCCGCATCACCAAATACGTTTTTAACCGAACTATTCTCTGGATGAACGGCACGTGTCGGCACCTCCCCCATGAGCACCAACATACGATGAATGCCCATGGTATTAAACATCCCATTAGCGATCATTAATGCCATCGGAAAGCCCGCGCACCCAACAGGCAAGTCCATCACACCACAAGATGCTTTTAACCCGAGTTTCTTATGTAATATACTTGCGGTAGAAGGCGCATGATAATCCAGCGTTAAAGAGGAAAAAACTAAGAAATCGATCGTTGACAAATCCACATCTGAAACCAATTCAGCAGCCGCTTTTAAGGCTAAATCGCTGGCGGTTTGATGAGCTAACGCTTGATATAAGACCGTGGTGCCGACAAATGTTTGATGTGCATTAAATTGCTGTTCATCGTCAAAACTAGCAGCTGAAACCCTAATTTGATGCTCAGGAAAATGATATGCGATGGATTCTATTATCAAAGTATTAAGATTTCAAAAAAACATTGTTCATTATTAAACCCAACAACCCTTTATTAATTCCTCAAAGATGGCAACTTTTACTTATATTTGACGTCAAGGAACAGAAATGAAATTCAAACTACTTAGCCTATCTATTGTCCTACTGACATTTTTTAATGTTAATAGTCAAACCACTAACCAACAGAAAGGCTTTAACTCAGTTCCCCATCAAATTAATCCTCCGTCGCAATCGCAGCCTGAAATACCTGTAATTTTTGGAGCTAGTGGGGAACGCTCTCCCGCTGCCGATCGCTACATTTTAGACATTAAAACGCTGCGAACATATTTCAAACGGGGTAAAATACCACGTAATTTCCCGGCATACGACACTGATTTAAGTTTTGAAGACAATAAACGTTTAGCCGTAAAATGGGCTCTCAATAACAAACGTTTATTAACCCATGAAAAGCGAACCTGGTTAACTCAAAAATCCAAGCATTGAAAAAGTTTCTCCTAATATTTTTTCTTTTTGGATTACTAATTAATTCAAATGCACAATGCAACCAGGCCAATCCATTTTGTACCGGAACCAATTATTCATTCCCAAACAGCACTAATGTGCCGGATTTGGGTTCCGTTGGATGCCTTGGGAGCACCCCTAATCCGGTATGGTATTTTATGGAAATCGATCAAAATGGTCCGATGAACTTCACCATTAGTCAGCAAACGGCTGCAGGTTCAGGAATCGATGTTGATTTTGCATTGTGGGGTCCCTACAATTCATTAGCTGCAGGATGTGGTGGTGGAACATTTCCTGTGGGTTCGCCCATAGATTGTAGTTATTCTACCGCAGCACAAGAAACAGCCGCTATACCTAACGCACAAGTAGGTCAATTCTATATTTTGCTTTTAACGAACTTTGCCAATCAACCGGGTACCATTAGCTTTTCTCAAACAGGGGGAACAGGTTCGGCAGATTGTTCCTTTGTGTGTGGTGTAACTGGATTTACGGCAGTTCCTAGTGCATGTGTCGGTAATACATATTCCGTCAGTGGAACCTTAAACATTAACAACCCTCCAAACTCAGGCACCTTAACAATAAGTAGCAATTGTGGTGGTGCGCCACAAGTATTTAATGCTCCTTTTGGCACCGTTATCAACTATAACCTAACAGGGCTAACGGCAAATGGATCAAACTGTCTAGTCACTGCGGTATTCTCTGCAAATGCCAACTGTAATACATCTCAAAATTACACTGCACCTGCTCCGTGTAATGGCACGCCTTGTTCGTTTGGAAATTTCACAGGAAATATCACCAATTGTGATGCCGCAACCAATCAGTATACCATTACAGGAACCATTAACTTCACTAACGCACCTGCCTCTGGAACGCTCACCTTAACAAATTCTTGTGGAGGATCACAAGTCTATAATGCTCCTTTTGGTAGCTCAGCGAATTTCAGTTTAACTGGCGTTGCAAATGGAAACACATGCGTAATTACAGCGACTTTTTCGGCTGACCCAAGTTGCACTGCTACGCTAACCTATCCAACACCTCCGCAGTGTAATTGCAACGCGATGATGGGTACCTTTACAACAACCCTCCAGGGATTACCGACAATAAACAAAATTTGTTTTGGTGATCAATTCAGTGTTACAACCAACAATAACTTTAGCGTTCCAGCTGAGATACCTGGAGTTACCAATCCAAATGATCCAAATTACGATCCAACGGCACCGCCTTATGATCCTGGCATTGTTTGGCTGGCTTATTCATGTCCCCCAACGGTTGCTCTTACCCCATTCTTAGCGAATCAGCAAGGATTAGATATTCCGGACGACCCTTGTTTTGTTACAGTTGTAACAAGTGACGGTAATTTAACTGATGTTAATGATTTATCCTTCATCAACTCTTTTCCTGCTGGCACATTTACCGACAATACCGTTTATTTTGTTCCAATCACTATGTATAGTATTGTCAATGGAATTTATAGTTACGTAACATTACCGGCCTTGCAATGTTATGACCTCGGTGACCCAATCGCGGTTCAATACTTACCAGACGTTACGACCACATATACATCAAACTGCGCGAATACAACAGCAACCATTACAGTTAGTGGTGGATCGCCTTCATTAAATGGCACCCAATTTACAGGATCAAACCCAAGTCCTGCAAGCGCTGGCTTTGCAGTGAATACAACTACAAACGGTGGAAATATCATCATGAATAACCTCACTGCCTCCGGTCCGTTTGGCTTTACTATTACTGATGATGCAGGTTGTACCTATCCTTTCACAGGGAACTACACGGGTCCTGAACCTGCGAGTATTACCTATCCCGACTCTGTTTATTGTTTATCCGATCCAAATCCCATTGCGACCATAGGTGGCACCTTAGGCGGAACAGTAAGTGCCGGACCGGGCTTAAGCATTGATCCAACTACTGGAAATATTGATCTTTCAAATTCATCTATCGGAAGTTATTTAGTAAGTTACACTTCACCTGCAGCAGTTTGTCCAGGCATCGATAATTTCTTAATTACGATTTCTCAAAGTCCAACAGTGGATGCAGGACCAGACAAGGTGGTTTGTTTTGGAAACGCAATTCAATTAAATGCTACGGGAGCGAATACCTATGTATGGAATGTTCCGGTAGGCAATGGAATGGCATACATGCCAGGTCCTGGAACCAATGAACTGATCGTAACTGGATACAATAATGCGGGATGTCAAGGTACAGATACCTTACAAATTGAAGTGTTAGAAGATTGTACAGGAGAAGAGGTTGTGTATTGGGTTCCTAACACCTTTACACCAGATGGCGATCAATTTAATCAATCATTTAAACCCGTATTTTTCTCTGGATATGATCCGTATGAATTCGTGATGTACATTTTTGACCGATGGGGTGAAATTGTATATGAGACGCGCAACGTAAAGTTTGGTTGGGATGGATCCACAGGAAAAAAAGGAGGTCGAGCACCAGACGGTGTTTACACTTGGAAGATTGTATTCAAAACCTTAAACAACGACGAGAAGATCATGGAAGTAGGACACGTTACCCTAATCCGTTAATTTCCTTTTAATTTCTCTTTAAAGACTTTTCTGAATTTTTCCACCTTGGGTTTAACCACAAACTGACAGTATTGATTCTCTGGATGTTGGTTAAAATAATCGTGGTGATACTGTTCTGCACGATAAAAATTGTTCAATTCGGTAAGTTCTGTTACAATAGGTTTATCCCATACTTTTTCCTTTTCTAACTTTTTTAGATATGCTGCGGCAATTTCTTTTTGGGCTTCGTTGTGATAAAAAATAACGCTTCGGTACTGCGTACCTATATCATTTCCTTGGCGATTTAATTGGGTAGGATCGTGTATCCACCAAAACAGTTCGAGTAATTCATTTACAGAAATCAGCGCGGGATTAAAAACAACTCTAGCTACTTCAGCATGCCCTGTTGTTCCACTGCACACTTGCTCATAGGTTGGATTAAGGGTTTTTCCACCGGCATATCCTGGATACACGTCAATCACTCCTTCTAATTCTTTAAAACAGGTTTCTACACACCAAAAGCACCCCGCACCAAGAGTGATTTCCTCCGTTTCCACACCATCTTCTGCTGGCTTAAAATCTAAGGAAACCGAATTTACACAATACCTTAACCCTGTTGGCTTTGGACCATCCTCAAATACATGTCCAAGGTGTGCATCACATTTCGCACAGCGAATTTCAATTCGTTCCATTCCGTAGGAAAGATCTTTAACCTCTTTGATCGAACCACTTGCTATAACATCATAAAAACTTGGCCATCCGGAACCCGATTCAAATTTAGTGGTACTTGAAAATAAGGGCGCATCACAACCAATACAACAATACGTTCCATTTGCTTTATGGTATACATATTTTCCAGTGAAGGGACGTTCTGTTCCCCCTTCTTTGATCACATGACATACATTTTTCGGGAGAAGTTTATCTCCAAATTTTTCTAGTTCTTCGGTAGAATCCATTGGGTTATTTGATTGAGAAAATGAACAGGCATTTAACAGTACTAAAGATAATAGCAATACAAGCTGTTTAAGCTTTCGAAAGATATTTACGTACTGAGAAGTGACCTGCATAAATTAAAGGCGTAAGTGCTAACCCAATTAACAACTTCAAGACATAATTTGTTGGGGCAATCATTAAATAATCGGTAAAACTCATATTGCCTGTGATTACAAACCCTATGAAAAGGACCACATAGGAATCTACCAGCTGAGAAATCACGGTACTACCGGTGCTGCGCAGCCAAATGTATTTATCTCCTGTTTTTGATTTAATCCAACTAAATAAATAGGCGTCCATGAGCTGCGACAATAAAAATGCAATAATACTTCCGACGATAACCATTTGTGCCTGACCGAAAACCATCGTATAAGACTTATCATCAGCCAGCGAGGTCCCGGGCAACTCAACCGCAGGTATTTTAAGAGAAATGCCTACGATGAGAAAGCAATATAAAATCAACCCTGCAGTAATCCAAGAGAGTTTTCTTACGGTTTTATATCCATAAAATTCGTTTAAAAGATCGGTAAGCAAAAAAACAAAAGGCCAGGGTAAAATACCAATCACTGTAACAAAAGGCCCAAATTTGAGCCCTAAAAAATCACCTTGAATCGGAATCGAAATTAATTTATTACTTATCAGCTCCGCAGTAACCGCATTTGTTACAAACAAACCAGATAAGATGATAAATAGCCATGTTTTACGATCAAAATGCATATTAATTCTTTTTTACTTGTTTTGAAACTCCGTAATCTAGGCGTTTGGATTTTACATAATGAGAAATATAATATTTGCTCGTCTTAAAGTTATTAATGGTCACTCCTTTATTGGTAGATGAATGAATGAAATTAATTGCGTCAGGAGTTACTTCTATTACCATGCCAACATGCCCTACTCCACCGGAATTACTACTGCCCCGAAAGAACATCAAATCGCCAGGTTGTATTTCACTCAAAGAAACCGTTTGTCCCAATTCCGCGAGACTGTAACTGGTTCTAACCAAGGAAAAGCCAAATGAACCAAAGATATAATTTATAAAACCAGAACAATCAAAACCTGAAGGGGTAGTCCCACCCCAATGGTATGGTGTACCTAAAAACGTTTTTGCAAAGGAAATAATCGAAGCAACTTTATCGTTCACCACAACGGAGTCTTTAGCACCTTGAGTTAAGCTATCTACAGGCACAACCTTTATGCTGTCCTTAGTCACCTGACTAAAACCAAGGGAATAGCAACACAAGAAAAAGCAGCAAAAAATAAGCGAAACTCGCATCCTACGAAATTATAACTATTTTTGAAAACACTTTACCCCTTGCCATGGCAGAAATTGATATTTCGAAACTCACCAAACTTTATTATTCGATCGGAGAGTTAGCAAAAATGCTTGATGTGAATGCATCCTTGTTGCGTTTTTGGGAAAAAGAATTCGATTTTCAGGTAGGAAAAAAGAATGCAAAAGGAAATCGAATGTACGGCATCAAAGAGATTGCCTTCATCAATCACGTGTATCAGTTGGTGAAAATTCAGGGATTCACCTTAGACGGTGCCAAACAACAACTCAAGCAAAACAAACCCAATTCGGGGCAACACAAAATGAAAAAGCAGCAAGAGCTCATTGATCGATTAGAATCAATCAAAGAACGTTTAGTTGCTCTTAAAACTTGGTAAAGGGAATAAACCGAGGAACGCGTTTTTGATACTCCTTATATTCAGGATATTTCTCAGCTGAAATATCTTCAGAAAAATCAGAACTACCTTTAAATAAGATTACAAGCAACACACAGCCTGCAATAGACCAATTAATCCACTCTCCTGTGGCAACAACAGAGAAGAAATAAAATACGATCCAAATACTTTGCTCCATGGCATAATTTGGATGACGTACAAGTCCCCATAATCCTGTCCTAACAAAACCATGTGCATATTCACCTAAAGGCTCACCCGCATTGATGCGGCGGTATTTTTCTTTTTGGAAATTCCATTGTTGTTGGTCCGCTACAAACTCAATTGCAACAAACATCACATAAATTGCAGCAAGTATGGCATCCCAAATTCCAAGCGGCTTATCTCCTACTGCAGTAACAATTGGAACGGTAAAGAGAAAAATAAGTACATTTTGATACGCACTTATGAAAAACAAATTAAAAATCATCCAAACAAATTTGTTTGAAAATCCGGGGCGTTTTCTCAAAATTTCCCAACGATAATCTTCTTCACCCGCCCAAAATTTAAGGGTATAGGCTCCTCTTCGAGCGAAATTACCAGTAAGACGTATCCCCCAGATAGAAACTAAAACAGCCATAAGTACCATTCGGTCTGGAAAACCAGCTACCGCTGCCATGTGCCACACATAGTAAATTGGAACAACACTCCACAATTTATCCACTTGAGAATTATTTCTAGAAAGTTCTCCTACAAGAAAACAATAAGCGACTACGGCACCTACCACATACACCATATGATCAACTAAAATGCTGTGCTGCAAAGCTGAAAGGGGTGTTCCGAAATAAAATGAAACGATAGGCAAAACAATCACCGTGAAAATCAATAAAAGAATAGTTATTAACATATGTAATTAGTTTAAATATATCCCGCTTTTTCTGCAGCGAACGGATAGAACGAACCGTTTGAAACAGCAATCAACTGATTTTGTTCATTCCGAATCTCTGCGGCCATAAAGATAACTTTTTTACCTTTTCGAATTGCTTTTGACCGACATACAATTACATCATTCAAATGGACTGCTTGTATAAAGTTAACTTGCATTTCAATGGTAGATACGACTTGACCCTCATCTGCGACTAGCGTTAAGGCACCTGCTCCCATGGTTGCATCCAACAAGGTGGTAAGCACACCCCCGTGGGTAAACCCCGGTGTAGCTAAATGATTGGGTTGAATTTTTAAAGAATAACGCACCACACCATCCTCATGTGTTTCAAATTCAAAACCCAAAAGATCGACAAAGGCATTATGCCTACAATATTGATCAATTAACGCTAATCCTCTATCGGTTCTAGCCATTGAAAAAATTCATTTGTAAGATCCCTATGTACTGCCCCGTAATCGGACGTTTCGACCCAGCAGTTCACATTAAATTTACCAGATTTTGATTCCAATTCAGAAAAATAAATCATTGGCGCTGGATCCTTCAGTATGAGTTGATTTGCCGAGAGTACTTGGTGTATTTTTGATATAATCGAAGCGGTATCTGAACCATACTTTATTGGAAAAACTATATCCACTCGCCGCTTCCCTTCCTTGGTGAAATTGATGATCGTACCATTAACTAAGGGGCCATTGGGAAGAATAATGGTTTTTGTTGTCCGGTGTTTTTATGTAGGTATTAAAAATTTGTATTTCTGTTACCTCCCCTGTCACCAACAAAGCGGTAATCGTGTCATGCAACTTAAACGGCTTAATAACTAAAATTAAGATTCCTCCGGCGAAGTTGCTCAAGGTCCCAGAAAATGCCATACCTACGGCAATACCTGCAGCACCAAGTACCGTTACAAAGGATGTCATTGCGAATCCAAGCTGACTAATCGCGGTAAGCACCACGAGTACCTTTGATGAGATCGCAGAAAAACTTGCAACGAAGGAAATCAAGCCTTCATCAGCCCGTCTTCGCTTCATTATACCTGAAATAACTTTACCTATGCGATTGGATAACCAAAATCCAACCACCAAGATCATTATGGCCAAAATGATATTAATTCCTACGTGAGATAAATACTGGAGTATATCGACATATTTGTACCCAAGAATTGTGTCTGTTTTAAGCATAGCAATTTAAATAATCAGTTCAAAAGTAGTAAATTTCAGCCGTTATGAATACGGAATATACTTTCACAGCCATTACAGATGAAATATCCATGTGGGATGCTGTTTTCACTACAAATGAATGCCGCTTTTTTTTCGAACATTGTTTTAGCCTAAATACGCTACATCAGGGAGAAATAAAACTGTTTGGTAAACGAGTCCCTGTTCCGAGGTTGGAGTCATTCCATTGCAACGAAGCGATTAATTACACCTACTCAGGCAAACTGCTCAACGCAGCACCTTTTACGCCGGAGCTATTAGAAATCAAAACCAAGGTAGAGAGGCTCACCGGTCATTCCTTTAATTGCGTGTTAATCAATGTTTATCGTAATGGACAAGATTCCAACGGGTGGCATGCTGATAACGAGAAAGAACTTGGTAAAAATCCCATAATTGCCTCCGTTAGCTTTGGATCCACCCGAACCTTTAAGCTCCGATCAACGGAAGGAACTGAACAGTACTCCATCCCATTAACAGCTGGTTCATTGTTACTAATGGGTCAACAGGTTCAACATCAATTTAAACATTGCATACCGAAAGAACCGAAAATAACTGAACCAAGAGTTAATCTGACGTTTCGAACGATTCTTGAACTTCGATAATAATTCCCTCGCACAACCCACTTGTGGTAGCCATCACCTGTTTAATGCCGCATGTTTTAATAAGCCACCTAACTTGCAACGCAGCTAAATGAAGGTATTTTCTTCGCACATCAGGAACCCCATTCAGTGCAAGTCGTTGCTGATAGGATGTACCTATTAATTCATCTAACAACTGAACTAACTTCAACCTATCAAAGGAAACGCAAATCCCATCTGGAATTGATTCCTTATATATGAGCCAAAAGAATGTTTCAAAGGCTCCAGCAGCTCCGATTAAGGTGTCTGTCGTTGGCAACAGCTGCTTTGATTCCTCGCTGAATAACATTTCAAATCGTAGTATTTCTTCCTCCGTTAACGGATTATTAAAATCAAGCGCATTGAGTAAGCGTGTAACTCCGATATCGAGTGAAAAAACATGATCTAATTGAAGTTCTCGGAAACCGATAAGTTCCGTACTTCCGCCTCCGATATCCATGATGATTCCTTCGGACGGAATATTCGTTAAATTCTTGATTCCAGAAAAAACACGCTTAGCCTCCTGGATTCCTGAAATCACTTCGATGGAAATCCCTGTTTTTTCATGTATTTCAGCGCACCACAACCTGCCATTAATTGCATCTCTAAGGGCACTGGTGCCGCATGCACGCAATACATTTGCTTGATATTCTTTGGCGATTCCATTGAAATGAATTAGACATTGTGTGGCCCGATGAAGCGCGTCTTGTTGAAGCTCCATGGATGGGTACAAGCCAGTCCCTAAACCAACCCATTGCTTTTCCCGGTATAGAATCTTCAGGTTACCATCAGTAACTTGAGCAAGCAATAAATCAAATGTATTTGTTCCCAGATCAATAGCTCCAATAATCATGGGGCTATTTTTTAAGCCAAGAAAACCATAGCTTCATGCTCCATCGATGTCCAAAAGACAAAATCCCATGTTTGAAAATACGTGCAGCCAAGGAAATAAATAAGGTACCCACGAGTATTTGAATGACCCAGGCAATTAAAATCATGAGGTATTGAGTTAAGGAAACACCCACCGTTACCTTCACCATAGAAACCATACCGGATGTCCAAGGAAAATAACTAAAGAATTGAGTTAATCCGGAATCAGGATAGGTCATTGTATTATAGCCTGCAAAGATGGTAAGCCCAAGAAAAATCCAAATGGGGATAACAAATTGCTGTCCATCGGATTCATCGCCACTCATAGCACCCATGATGGTAAAAAACGAGGCAAAAATCCAATAGGTACCGATAAAGAAGATTAAAAAATTAGGCAACAGCCACAGGTAATTAATCCGATGGAACAACAAATCCACGTGTTCATTTTGCTGCATTACGGTTTCCATTCCTAAGGCCTTTAGCTGTTGGTCCGAAACCTGTACCCCATTTAAGTGCTCGGGCGTAAACAAGTCATCCATTAAGAATTGTTGAAAGACAAACAGTCCAATTCCAACAATGCTTATCCAAAAAATCAGTTGTACAAAAGACGCAAGTAAGTTGCCGAAAATCTTACCTAACATTAACTGATGTGATTTAACACTGGCCAAAATAACTTCTGAGATTCGATTTATCTTTTCACGGTTAATACTTTTAGTGATGTTAGTTCCGAAAATCGCAATAAAAAAAATCATGATATACCCCAGAAAATATCCTACCCAAGCCGTTGTTTCATCGGATGTATCAAACGGATCTTCAACACTTCTAAAATCAATATTCAACGGTTGCTTTATCTTGCGAAACTCCTCCACTTCAAGGTTGGTAAATTGTTCGATCAATACCTCTTCTAATCTTCGCTCTATCTCAAATTTCAATTTCATCTTTAACTGAAGATTGGGGTCTTCTCGATGGAATAAAAACACTTTTTTATTGATAATTACCTTCTCATTGATTTCAATAAGGGCATCAAAGGATTTAAATTTTGGATTAGATTTAAAAGACTCGAATTCTACGTAATCATCATAAAAATAATAGGTTACATGTTCGGATGGACGTGATGAAATCTTGTTCTCAAATAAATTTGTCGGATCACTAATGAGTACTTTCATCGAGGTAACCCCCTGATTCCCCGATTCTAACAAGACATAAACCATGGCAAGAATTAACAAGGGTCCAAGTACCAGCATCAACCTAAATGATCGATTATTCAATCGTTCAAACAATTCACGCACAGCGATTAACCAACTTTTATTCATGGTTATTCTGAGTTACTAGTTTTAGAAAAATATCCTGCATACCTGGTAATTGTTCTTCAATTAATTGAAGTGTCAGCGCTGATGACAAGGCGTTAAACACATCATTAAAGGTCTGCCCTTGCCTACTTTTAATTACAGCCTCATGCCATTGATTACCAAGTTCGATGGTCGATATGATTTCGAATCCCGTCCATAATGCATTGGCAAAAGCGATTTGATTTCCTTGAAATCTTACCTTAAATGCACCTGTTTTATATTTTGCCCTTAACAAAGCCACTTGATCATGGGCAATGACTTTTCCTTGATGGATTAGAGCTACTTCATCACAAATCTCTTCCACACTATTCATATTGTGTGTAGAGAAAATAATCGTTTTTCCTTCGGCTTTAAATGTCCTGATTTGATCAAGTATTAATTGAATATTCAGGGGATCAAATCCACTTAAGGGTTCATCCAAAATTATAATCTGTGGATCATGAAGAATAGACCCGATAAACTGTACTTTTTGTGCCATTCCCTTAGATAAGGAATCTATTCGTTTATTTGACCATGCTTGAATTTCAAATTTATCAAGCCAAGTTCTTGCAGCGTGTAAGGCTTGACCTCGATTCAACCCTCTAATTCGTGCTAAGAATACCAGATGATCAAGTACTTTCATTTCACGATAAAGTCCACGCTCCTCAGGGAGATAACCAAATGCACTTACATGCTGTGCGTTTAAGGGAATTCCCGCTATTAAAATCTTACCAGCACTGGGTTCTAAAATTTGGTTTAATATTCGAATCAAAGTGGTTTTACCTGCTCCATTTGGACCAATTATACCAAAAACACTACCTTTTGGAATGGTTAGGTTTATTCCATCTAAGGCCTGTTTTTGATTGAAAAACTTGTTGACTTCGATTATCTCAATCATTCAACGAAACTAATGATTATTTCGTTTTACCCGCAACTCTTTCCAACGAAATCGACGAGAGACTAGCAATAAAAAAATGGCAAGAGAAACCAACAACCAACCAAAGGAGGCCATGGTGAAATCAAGGGAATCCGTTTTCAACAAAGCTTTCGTTTGAAACGCTTGGTCCGACGAAGTAACAAGAATGCCGGTTACAAAATTATTTGCGAGATGAAAACCGAAAGGTATTTCAATACCTTGATCAAGAAACGCGATAAGGGATAATGTTATGCCTAGTGTGATATAAATTCCCAGCAACCCATAGCCTTGCGCACGAACTTCCGGATTCCCGATATGCATGAGTCCAAACATTACTCCGCTCAGTACAACAGTGAAAATGATAGATTTTGTGCGTTTAGCCAAGCCTTGAAACAAAAATCCTCTGAACAATAATTCTTCAAAAAGCACTTGAAAAGGAAGACAAACACCAAGCAATAAACACGTGGTAAAAAACGACCTCCATTCAAATTGCCAGGTATACCTTGTAGGGCTTATGTACCAATCTACCAACGTTGGAAGAATGATCAAGGAAGACCACAGAACAAAGGAAAATAAGATCCGATTAAAATCGATTTTTGGTCGCGTTGTGAACCAAGTGATAAGTGTTACCTTATGAATGAATCGTGCGCTAAGAAAGAACCCTATTACCCCAAAGAAAAAAGGAATCATTTGAAGAATGAAAAGCCTAGTAAAACCAAAATAAGAGACCAGGTCCGTCATGGTCTTACCGCGATCCAAAGGATATAAAATCAAGATTGGAAAATTACCAAGCATGAATCCACCAATTACCAGCAGAAAGGTCATTAAAACCTTTACAGGTCGATAATCACCCGTATCCCAAGTAGATTCAAAACTACTCATGAAAACATATCTCTCACTCGCTTAAAGAATCCACCTTCTTTTTCACGCGCTGTCGGTTTAAAATTGATATTATCCCGGTTGCTTTCAAACCATTCTTTTTCTTCCTTAGCTAGTTTGGTAGGAGTCCAAACATGAATATGAACAAATTGATCCCCAGTGCCGTACCCTTGAATGTTAGGAAGTCCTTTTCCTTTTAGTCGAAGTATTTTTCCACTTTGAGTTCCCGGATCTACTTTAATTTTTACTTTGCCATTTATGGTTGGAATCTCCAAGGATGCTCCGAGAATTGCATCTGTCAAAGTAACCACTGCTTCAAAATGTATGTGTTCATTTTCACGCTTTAATTCCGCATGATCCGCCTCTTCAATTACTACAATTAAATCACCGTTAACCCCATTGAATGGACCGGCATTCCCTTTTCCACGAACGGAAAGTTGCATTCCATCTTCAACCCCACCAGGGATTTCTATTTCAATAACCTCTTCTTGCTTGCGAAGACCATATTGATCGGTATCGCTTGGTTTCTGGTCGATCATTTGTCCAGCCCCTTGACACACATTACATGTTGATTGGGTTTGCATAGCGCCCAAAAAGGTTTGAGCCATTTGCGTGATGCGACCTGAACCCTTGCATGTAGCACATGTCTTATACGTTACACCATCAGCCTGAACTAATTTATTGACCTTGATTTTCTTTTTAACACCGGTGGCTATTTCCTCCAATGTTAATTTCATTTTTACACGAAGGTTAGATCCTTTGACTACGCGTTTACCGCTGCGGCTACCACCAAAACTACCGCCACCAAAGGCGCTACCGAAAATATCTCCAAACTGTGAAAAGATATCATCCATATTCATTCCACCCCCACTAAATCCTCCCTGCCCCATTCCCGCATGACCGAA
>JBEIDV010000012.1:0-22482 GCA_040383285.1 Crocinitomicaceae bacterium
ATCTAAATTAAATATAGTCTGATCCTGTAAAAACACAGCCCCTGGATAGGCACGGTATAAGCCAGAGGTGTCGTCTAACCAAGCGAAAGACATGTTGCCTTGCGCCAGCATTATATTTCCATTCAGGCCATAACTTAATCCAGTAATCTTTGAAGAACGGTGTCGAATATTAAAATTTAACCGAGCCCGTTTCATGGCCATTTGCCGATCAGTAAAATTAGAGATGGTATCAATCACATATTGTCCAGGCTTTGGCGCACCGATGTATCCATGGTCATAATTTACGTTTCCACCAACCACAACATCCCAGTTGTTATACGCTTTCGCGTGAATAAAATTTGCACCAGAAATCAAGGGGAAATCAGTCCACCATTTAGCCCCTGGAACGGATGGAGCGGAATAAAACCCTGAATAAAAATTCACCTTATTCAATGGCTTGGATGTTGGATATGCTGTCCGAATGTGAATAGAACCTGAAAGTGCGGAACTTCCCGAAAGTACGCTTGCTGCACCTTTGATGATTTCCACTTGGCTAATATTTTCTACTGGAACAAAGCCCCACTCTGGTCGACCTGCGTCGCCTGAAAGCATTGGCATATCATCAACAATTACGGCCACTTTAGCACCTACACCAAAGGTAAACCCACTTCCACCTCTAATTTGAGGCTCACCATCCAAAATATTTAAACCGGGCGTTTGATCCAAAGCAGTTTCAATGCTTCGGGTGTTTTTGTTTTCGATGAGCGACGGTTTCATCACCACCATAGTTACGGTTTGTTCTTCTAGCGGCTTATCAAATTTCCCTACCGAAACCGTTACCTGATCTTTCTTGATGCTGTATGGTTTCAGGGTAACATTCACTTCTACCACCTCATTGGGTACTAAATTTAACGACAAGGTATCGTTGCGCATGCCTGAAAACCGCACCACTACTTTCACCGCACCTGACGGAAGGAATAATTCATAGGCTCCGTTAGCATCCGTTTGAGCACCTATGGTTATGTCCTTTCGATATACAAGCGTTGCCCCTTCTATGGGTTCATTGTTTTCCCCACGAACGATTCCTTTAACGGTGGACTGACTGTAACCAACCAAGGTTGATACAAGCCCCAATAAAATCAATACGTACTTCAATTTTCTTAGTTAACCGAGAACTTTGTTGAGAAGATATTTCCGTTAAGGTCGATAAGTCGAGCCACGTATATTCCTCCAGTTAGAGAAATTGTAGCTTTTCCATTGATTAACCCGTTAAACACTTCAGCACCATTCATGGAATAAACCATTAAGGTACCTTTAGTTTGTCCAAACAAGCTCAATTCTTCATTTGAATAATTTGCATGCATCGGCGCGATTGAAGCTTCGTCAAGTCCAACACCACCATTATAAACGAGTGAAATATCATCAATAAGTACTTCATCATTCGCTGCACCACCACCCGGAGTTGAGTTGGTTGCGAAGGTTACCAAGACATACCCTGGTAATAATCCGAAATTAGGTAAATACGTAAATGGAATTGACTTACGCACCCAATTCCCACCCGTTGCGGCGTAATTTAATTCAGCGGTTGCAATAATGTGTGACTGAGAATTTGCATCAATTGGATCGTGCACATCAAAGGCATCATGTAAAATAGCATGAATACGCGCATTTTGACTTCCTCCACCTGCTTGCGTATACTTAACCCAAAACACGATAGAATCCGGAGAATCAACACATGCCTCTGAAAAGTTTGCATCTGCGATAGAAGAATAGTTATAGTTCGCTGCGTTGGCTGGCGTTGTACTTCCCATATTGATTCGACCACAGGTCATGGTTCCGTTGGCAACAATTCCAAGTACGCTGGTAGACCAAATACGGGCGCAATACATACCTGAAGCACCGGCACGGACATTTGCAGAGCGCTCAATTTGCTTATTCGCAAACCCAGCAAAATTTCCTGATCCTGTCTTAAAACTATTCCAGTTTACAGGTTCTTCAGTAGGCGCACCAACATTCTCCCATTGCTCCAAATCACTGTTTCCAATTTGGGTTTGAGCTGAATAGATAAAAGCAAGGGATAAACTAAAAAATAAGGTAATCTTTCTCATAGGTTGTTCATTTAATTTTAACAAATATAAAAAGATAGATTAAATGGTAACCATTTTGACCAAACAAGGTAAAGTAAGCTTAAATTTGTTTGCATGGAGCATATTTCCTATCAAGTGATGGAACATTTTGGGACCTTACAAGGTGAGGGGTACCATACAGGGCGCGCAGCATACTTTATCAGGCTGTCGGGATGTGACGTTGGATGTGTTTGGTGTGATGTAAAGGAAAGTTGGGATTTGGGTGCAGGAAAAGCCTATTCATTGGAGGAAATCAAGGTTCTGATCAACGGCTTCGATTTTATTGTGCTCACAGGGGGTGAACCTGCCATGCATGATTTAAGGGCATTAACCGACATGCTTCACCAGGAAAAAAAATATATTTCCCTTGAAACCTCGGGTTGTTATGAATTGAATGGCACCGTAGATTGGTATACCTTTTCGCCTAAAAAATTTAAAAAACCTCATCCTGAAGCGTATGAGAAGGCCGATGAGTTGAAGGTCGTTATTTACCATCCCTCAGACCTGGCATGGGCGGAAGAACATGCCCAGCAGGTGAACGACCAGTGCCTTTTGTACCTTCAGCCTGAATGGAGTAAAAAAGAACAACTTCAAGAGCAAATCATTGATTTCATTACGCGTAACCCTCGCTGGAGGTTATCGTTACAAACCCATAAGTATATCAACATTCCATGAATCCTACGAAACGAATCTTTATTGCACTCCTTTTACTTTTGATTGGTAATGGGGTAAGTGCCCAATTTTCTTCAAAAAGTAAGAAAGCCATCAAATTATTTAAAGACGCACAGGTATTACCCACAACGCAATTAGACCCGGCTACAAGGTTACCAGATTTTAAAGCGGGAATTGCTTTACTTAATAAGGCGATCGGGAAAGACCCTCAATTTTACGAAGCATATTTGTTGCGAGCCGAATTCAATTTGAATATAAAGAATTCGGAAGGGGCCATCAGCGATTATGAGAGCGCGCTTCGAATTGCACCGGAACACTCACGAACTGGAATGACTTTTTACAGGCTCGGCGATCTATACATGGATAAAGGAGACTACAATAATTCACTTCGATACATCCAACAGTTTATAAAGCACCCAAATGCCAATGATGAATATATGAGTATGGCGATTTCCATAAAAGAAAGTGCCTTATTTGCCATAGACGCTATAAAGAATCCAAAGCCTTTTAATCCGATTAATGTGGGGTCAGGTGTCAATACTTCGCTGGCTGAATACTACCCAACACTTACAGTAGATGGCAAACAACTTATGTTCACACGCGCATTACCTTATGGACAAGAAATACAAGAAGACTTTTACATCTCCCAATTCGATGATAAACGTTGGGCCAAGGCCTATCCCATGCCAACAAATGTAAATACAGACCATAATGAAGGCGCCCCTACCATCTCAGCCGACGGGCGCAGTTTAATTTTTGTTGCATGTACGGATGAATCTGGTCAATACGGTGAAAATCGGAAAGGTTTGGGAAGTTGTGATTTGTTTTACACGAAAAAGATTGGAAGCAAGTGGTTAAACCCAATGAATCTTCCAGGTGATGTAAACACCTACCACTGGGAAACACAGCCGTCACTATCTGCAGATGGAAAAACACTCTACTTCATCAGAGGACTCAGAGGAAGAGGCGTGGATCAACGAAACAGTGATATTTTTGTGAGTCATCTGGGCGAAAATGGTAAATGGTCGGCTGCAGAGCGACTGCCAAATACGATAAACACCCCATATGCGGAAGAATCTGTTTGTATACATCCGGACGGTAAGACCTTGTATTTTGCTTCAAGAGGACATATCGGAATGGGTGGATCAGATTTATATGTTAGTCAGTTAGATGATTACGGTAACTGGAGTAAACCGAGAAACCTTGGCTACCCAATAAACACTAAATTCGATGAAAATTCACTCATCGTTTCGGCGGAGGGAACCATTGCATTTTTTGCTTCAGATCGCACAGGGGGATTTGGAGATTTAGACATCTATTTCTTTGATCTCCCTGAGGAGTTTCAACCGAACACCACCTACTATTTTGACGGAAAAGTCTTTGATGCCACAACTTCAAATCCACTCGGAGGTCATTTTACACTCAAGGATATTGTTTCTGGCGAAACGGTCATTATAAGCGACGCTGATGCAAGCAATGGAACGTTCACAGTACCATTACCCTCAAATCGTCAATATGTAATTGAAGTGAGTTTTGAGGGTTACGTCCCAACTTCACTCGGGTTTGATTTACGCTATGATGAAAATAAAACAACGTATCACCTAGACATCCCAATGAATCCCATTACGAGTTCAACTGATAATATTTTACAAAATATTTACTTCGACCTAAACAGTGCTAATTTACGCAGTGAGTCCAGTGTGGAATTGAAAAATCTTGCTAATTTCTTGCGTAAAAAACCTTCAATTAAGATTCAATTAGGTGGTCATACGGATACCCGCGGGAATGCAGATGAAAATCTTAAACTATCCACTGCACGTGCTAAAACCGTATATAATTATTTAATTGAAGTTGAGCAAATAGATGCTTCAAGATTATCTTTTGTTGGTTATGGCGAAACACAGCCCTTACTTAGTGATGCAGAGATAAATAAATTAACATCTGATGCGGAGAAAGAGAAGGCGCATCAAAAAAACAGGAGAACCGTATATAGAATCATGAATTGATGGGATTTTTTAGACTGATACGAATAAACAACCTATTCATTATTGTTCTTACCTTAATCGGCGTTTGGTACGGTTCGGCACATTCACTTATCCTCAACTCAAATTTCATTAGTTACCTCCTAATGATTTTATTTACCATCCTAATTGCTGGGGCTGGTAATGCAATAAATGATTATTTCGATGTCAAGGCTGATCGAATTAACCGACCCAATCGACAGGTGATTGAGAAGACCATAAAAAAACGCTGGGCTATTATAATACATTGGGGATTCAATTTGATTGCTTTAGTCATTTCGGTTTACTTAAGTATTCACTTGCATTCCTGGTTTTATGTCTTTATTCATTTATTCGCAACTACCTTATTGTGGGTATACTCCATTTTCTTAAAGCGCGTATACTTTATTTCCAACCTTAGCATTTCGTTCCTTGTCGCCTTAGTGCCCGTTTTAGGATATAAAACCATGCTAGACTTAGACCTTTTAATCGTAGACATGCGCTTCCCTATACTGCTTATCCTAGGTGCTTTCGTAACGAATCTCACACGAGAAATCATCAAAGACATACAAGACATGGAGGGAGACCAAATAAGGCACGTAAAATCCATTGCGATTGTATCGGGAAAAAAAATAGCTCGGCGATGGGCAATCGCTACCCAATTCCACATACTTCCGCTCACGGTTGCCGCCTATTATTTTATTAAGACAAATGAAACTACTGTTTCCGAGATAACTTATTATACCTCCATAGGTTTTGGCATCCTTGCTTTGCTATCGATTCTAATTGGTATTAAAGAATCCTGGGTTAGCATGATCCTGAAGGCTTCAATGATCATCGGTACACTTACTTTTTATACCTTATGAAGATAATACTTGGATCGAATTCACCACGGCGAGCAGCGCTTTTAAAACAAATGGGATACACCTTTGAGGTACATTCCTTTGATTTTACGGAAGAAATTAATATAACTCTACCCTATCGAGAGATTCCATCAGATATCGCTCGTCAAAAGATTACCGCATTAAAAGAACATTGCAGTGCGGAGGATATATTAATATGTGCAGATACCTTGGTATTTATTAACGAAGGCTCATTAGGTAAGCCGAGCTCAGAAGCAGAGGCAAAAAAAATGCTTCGCGAATTATCAGGAGCAACCCATGAGGTGATTACGGGTGTTGGAATTTTACATCAAGGTACGGAGTATTACTTTTCAGATCTAACAGCAGTAAGTATGCGAACTTTAACTGAAAATGAAATCGAACAGTATATTGAAACAGACAAACCATTTGATAAGGCCGGCTCTTACGGTATTCAAGATTGGATTGGTTTAATTGCTATTGGTCACATTGCGGGTTCTTATACCAATGTATTAGGTTTGCCTACCCAAAAATTACAAGCAGTTCTTACGGATTTATTGAAATAAAAAAAGGGACTCTCGCCCCTTTTACTTTGTTATTTCTTTATGATTTTGAAGGTGACTCTTCGATTGTAAGCCCATTGAAGCTCTAAATCCTCTTCGCTTACTTGAACCTCATCAGAATTGAATGCTTCTGTGTTTGGCTCGGATGCATTACGTGCATCTACAGAAAAACGCTCTTTATTAATTCCAAAACGTTCCGAAACATACCCTTGAATAAACTCACCACGTTGAACATCTAAATCTTCAAGTTGCGTGCGAAACTCTTCAAATTCACGAGCTAGGGAGTCTTCTCCTTTGTCGTTGTGCGCAATAATCTGGATGTTGTGTGTAGGATTCTTTTTCATGTAATCAGACAACATTTGAATGCAACGTTTTCCTGATTCGTCCAACGATTTCTCTCCGAATCCAAAATAGATCACTTGAGCCTCAAGATTTTCTGCATCGCTAAGGTCTTCATCAATGATGGGTTCTTTGGAAATCACAACTTTTGAAAACTCTACACTTGCAGCGCTTGTATCTTGCTTGAAACAATTACATTCATTTTTATTCTGTACCTCCTTGATTCGAATATTGTCGATGTAGTAATATGCCATGGGCTCCAAAGCAACCTCATCCGCACCGTCTTCAATTTTCTTCTTCACAGTTTGCTGTAGCACCTTAGTAACTTTCGGATCGTTTGAATTGAAATTACCAATAATCACGCCATCCATTTTTTTGGTTGCTTTATAAACATTACAAACCTTATCCCATCCGGCATACGAATCATACACTTTATTCTTGTAATTATAAATCACATTTGAATTTGATGCGATATACGTTTTTATTTCTTTACCCTCCTCCCAACTCTCTACCTCTTCTTGAGTAAACTGATACGTACCTACTTTATCCACGAACATCATACCGATATTATTGGTAGCATATTTAGAAGCCTCTGCCATGGAAATTGACATTTCAATGCAATACGTTTTTCCTTCAATCATGGTAACCGGTTTCCCTGATTTATCCGTAAAAGGAATTGTAATATATGAACGTTCGTCTTGTAATTTCCCTGGTTTATAGGTAATGATCCCGGCATAGGTATTATTCCCTTTCTCAGTTTCTTTTGATGTTGCAAACAATTTTTCATCCCCACCCTCAAAACGCTCACTTTTAGGATCAATCGGCTTGGCAAAACCATACGCGTTTGAATTCACCCCAAAATCATTGCCTGCATGAAATAAATCCGCAGGAGTAAGTGAAGAAATACCCAAACCTTTAACCGAATAGATCATTCCGGCGTCAGAAATATCGGCATCATCACCCTCTAGTAAATCCTCAAATGTGAAATTTAAAAAGGCCTTTGTTTTATCATCCTTTTTTCCTTGCGCAGTAACCTGTAAGGTAGAGACCATTGTTACACACAAGATTAAGCTATTAAAAATGTTTCGTTTCATATTCTTTTACGGTATTAATTAGCACTTTTACTTTTTCCGGGTCTATATCCGGGTATACGCCGTGACCCAAATTTACAATATGTCTTTGACTTTCAAATGAATTAAGTAATTTATTTGTTGCCAATTCGATCGTTTTATTATCCGAATACAAAAGACATGGGTCTAAATTTCCTTGCAAGGTTCGATTTTCTCCGACCAAACTTCGCGTTGATTTAATATCCATATTCCAGTCTAACCCGATGGTTGTACAAGGGATTTCGGTGATTTCTGGTAAGGATGCAATGGCGCCTTTCGCGAAAACAGTAAACGGGAATCCTTCGAAGGCCTTTGCTATTTTTCGAATATACGTCAAACCGAAAGTTTCATATTGCTCACGACCTAAAATCCCAGCCCACGAATCAAATAGCTGTAACGCATCAACACCTGCAACTTGTTGTTCTTTCATGTATTCAATCGTGAAATCCGTGATACGACCTAACAACTCATGTGCCAAAACAGGATTCGTGTAAAGCAACTTTCGGGATTCCGAGAATGTTTTTGACCCTTTACCTTCCACCATGTAGCAAAATATGGTCCATGGCGCCCCTGCGAATCCAATGAGTGGTACCCTGTTTTCAAGTCCTTTTTTGGTTAATCGAATTGCTTCAAAGACATAGGATAAGCGATCGGATACATCCGGATTTTTATCTAAAAGTGAAAGTTCTTCTATTGAGCGAATGGTTTTTGGGAAGTAAGGACCGCGTTGTTCGATCATTTCATAGGTCAATCCCATAGCGTCAGGCACAACCAGGATATCCGAAAATAAAATAGCTGCATCAACACCAAGTAAATCAACAGGTTGAATGGTAACTTCGGCTGCCAATTCTGGCGTTTCAACGAGTTCTTTAAATCCACTCAATTTAGCCCTTACTGCTCTATATTCAGGCAGAATACGTCCTGCCTGTCTCATAAGCCAAACTGGATAGCGTGGAATATCCTCCCCACGATGTGCTTTGAGATACAAATCGTTCATCAATTTCATGGCATCAAAGATAGTTAAATGCTACCAATCAATGGGCGTACTACCCACGGATTCCAAAAATTCGTTGGTTTTACTAAAATGTTTGCAGCCAAAAAAACCTCTGTAGGCGGATAAGGGTGAGGGATGAGGGGATGTTAAAATGAGATGCTGACTGCCGTGAATAAATGATTTTTTTGTGTTGGCATGTGCGCCCCAAAGTATAAAAACCAGGGGTTCTTTTCTATAACTCAACCGGTTAATGATTGCATCAGTAAACTGCTCCCACCCAAAGCCTGCATGACTACCTGGACTTTCTTCTTTAACGGTTAAAATAGTATTCAATAATAAAACACCTTGTGTTGCCCATTTCGTCAAATCCCCATTATTCGTTAACTCTGAACCCACATCAGACCTAAGTTCTTTACTTATATTTTGTAAACTCTTAGGCAGTGGAACCACCTCTTTATTTACCGAAAAACTAAGACCATGGGCATGGCCTTTTGTTGGATAAGGATCTTGACCCAAAATCACAACCTTGACCTGTGCAAATGGAGCCACATTTAATGCCTTGAACACCTCTTGCTTTGCTGGGAAAATTTGATTCGGAAAGGAATGATACGCGTCACGAATAGCCGATTCAAGCGCCGTAAAATAAGGCTTCTCAAATTCATCTTTCAAGACGATAGTCCAATCTTCGTTGAGGTTAAAAATCATAACAACGGCAGCACCTTGTGGATTTCGTCCATAAGCTCTTGATGCGAACGATTTAATCCGCTTAAATCAAGCGATTTAACCTTTTGATATCGTTGAATAGAAGCAAGGTCACTTAATCCCAGTAAAAACACTTGGGCAAATAAGCCTACACATAAAAAATAAGATATTGAAATAGTCCAATTCAATTCAACAGCCCATGGAAGAACTAAAGGCAGAATAAAAAGTACAGGTAGGTTTATAAAAAATGCAGCAAATATCGAGGTGACTTTTTTAGTGGAACCCCAGAATACCGGGCGTTTAAACTTGCTTTCAACCCAACGTTTAATTAACAAATAAGAGGGGCCGGCATGAACGGCACCCAATAAAAAAAACGGTAATAAACAAACAAACCGCATGAATTTCCATGACACGTTCCATGCATTTGACTTGGACAAATAACGCTCTTGTTCTGTTACATTCAATGCAGATAATTGTGTTTTGTATTGGTTTAATTTTATACCTAATGCCTTTAAAGAACCTAATTGATCTTCGCCTAGCGAATTCATCCAATCTGCCAACTTAATCGAGTATTTCCATCTGGCCTCAATCGATAATCGCCGGTCAAAACAGGTAGGATGCATTCCTTTGCGTGTAAGCATCATCAAATCCTCATGAATATCTGCCAACTCCGGATCATGAACATCAGTAACCAATGTCCTCATGTCTGCCTCAAGTAATCTAGTCACTTCTGTAATTGCCTTGGCTGAATTCTCTTCAAATTCTTCTCGAAAATCATTCAAGCGAATTTTTGTGCCTGCTGCAATCAGGACATCACTACCTCTTAAATTAAAATCTGTATAATTGACTCCTAGTCCTTGAATAAATATCTCCTTTTCCCATTGGCAATATTCCAAGGCTGAAAAACCAATTCTGGCAGGGCCTTTCTTTATTGGATGTAATCTCCGTTGAATGCGGTCGTCGGTAAACCCTTCTCCAAAAATTAAAATGTTTCTTTTTCGAAACAGCACTTGGTTTGTTTTCTCAAAAATCTTAGCATTCTTTTCTTTGGTATCTACGCCATCGCGTTGTCTGTATATGGGCAACATATGAACCGCCCACAAGATTGGTCTTGTGAATTTATTGAACACGTCGGATCTAGTCATAAAATACACCACCGGCTTTCGTTGCGATGCAATAATAAGTGGGTCCATGAACGACCCTTGATGATTACTAACAAAAATGGTCCTTCCAAATAAATAATCGCTCGGGTTAATAATTTTGATTTTCCTAAAATATAAGCGAAAGGAATATTGAAAAGCAAACCACAAGAATAAGTAAAGAAACCTCATACTTCGCGAAATTACGGATAATAGCGGGTAAGTATCAACATTTAGCCTTTCAAAAAATCCCAAACCCAACGAAGGACTGGCTGAAAATTACTTTAGTTTCGTTTCATGAAAAACATTGGTGTAATTTGCGGCGGCTATTCTTCTGAGTATGAAATTTCCATAAAAAGTGCTTCAACGATTTTGAACCATTTACCGGAAACCTACAACGGAATAAAAATAATTCTCTCGCCTTCCGGGTGGCATGTAGAAATGAATAACCGGAAAGGGATTTTCAATTTAAATACAGGAAATATAGAATTTCCTGATCAAGGCCCATTAAGGTTAGACGGAGCCATTGTTTATATCCACGGAAACCCCGGAGAGAACGGTAAGGTACAAGCTATATTAGATATTTTAGATATTCCTTATGTGAATGCAAATGTGCTATCCTCTGCCTTATCCTTCGATAAATGGTATTGCAATCAATTCTTAAAATCCTTTGATTTTCCCGTTGCGAAAGCGATTTTGTTAAGAAAAGGGGATTCGATCAACGAACAAGAACTAATTGAGGCCTTAGGATTGCCACTTTTTGTAAAACCAACGGATTCCGGCTCGAGCTACGGCATTTCCAAAGTAAAACAAACACAAGACCTAAGTCATGCGATACATAGTGCATTTAAGGAAGGAAACACTGTTGTGCTTGAATCTTTTTTAGATGGTATCGAGGTGACTTGTGGAGTATATGGAACTAAGAATGGACTATGCGCATTACCCCTCACAGAAATTGTATCTGAAAACGAATTTTTTGATTTCGAGGCAAAATACCAAGGAAAATCGAATGAGATTACACCTGCCCGAATTTCAAATGAACAAACAAGTTCAATTCAAAACCAAGCCAAGCAGATATACCACGTATTGAATTTAAAATCAATTGCGCGCATTGATTTTATGTTAGTGGGAGAAACACCCTATGTAATTGAGGTAAACACGACTCCTGGATTTTCTTCAGAGAGTATTGTTCCAAAAATGTTAACTGAAGCGGGTATTAGTATAAGCGATTTTTGGAAATCAATATTAGAAACCGATTTATTGCTTAGAAAGGGCATTTAAAAGAACTTCCATGTGTTGTTTAACCGTTGATTGGCTGCAACTAAAGCCATTTACGATAAGTGCAAAGGCTAAGGTTTTCCCATTGACTGTTTTTATATAACCCGCGTAGGATTTTATTCCGGTCATGGTACCGCTTTTAGCAAAAACTCTTCCCTCGCCAGCCGAACCTTTACATAAGTCACTTATTGTTCCATTTCTACCTGCAACGGGTAAGGTTTCAAAAAACTCATTAGCCATTGGGCTCGTTGTCATATACTCCAATAAGTCACAAAAGTGGGACGCTGAAATTCGATTATTACGGGACAAGCCGCTTCCATCAGATAGGCGCAGTGCAACGGTATCAATTCTCGTCCCAAAAAACTGCTTATAAATTTTAAGTCCTTGCGCATTCGTACCGGAACCCGTGAGGTGATAGCCAACACCATTCAGTAACCCTTCTGCGAATAGATTAACACTTTTGCGGTTAGTCCACCCTGCAATTTCCTGTACACTTCTTCCGTGATAAGAAAACAAACGAAATAAGCAATCATAATCTGGGACGCTTATACCTCTGGATGTGTGAACACCACCACTGACCTGAAACGAATCCAAAATCAATCGAGATTTGAATACTTCAGCGAAATTAAATTCTGGATCAGCCACGGATCCTTTCACTAGATAGCTGGATTTATAAGCTGGCAATTTTCCGGTTGCAATCCGATGTTCATCATATGCTTTACCTTGTAAATTTGATTGATCACCTTTTATATTCGCACTAATTATTTTTGTCGTTAACTGAAGCTTGGGTTGATAAGGGGAAGTGGTTATTAACCTCGCCTTACTGCCGGGCTTACCTGTTTCAAAATAGTATTTTACTACATTGTCATAAAAATTCAACCCTGCAGGGAAAGCCCCAAAATAATTCCCTGCATCCCAAGCAGACCAACCCGATGGGGTGCCATCATATCCAAAAGAAGAGGCATCTACATAAATGTGTCCATTAATTTTGCTTATCCCCAATTGTCGAAGACTATCAATCCACGCATCTATCGCATCGAATTCTTTACCCTCACCATTAAAGTATTTACTTCCAAAAGAAACATCTCCACCGCCTTTAATCCATAAATCACCTTTTAATACCCCATGCTCAATTTGCCCGTCCGTATAAAATCCCGTTTCAAATCGGTAATTAGGCCCCAGCACTTCCAAGGCCATCGAAGTAGAAAACAACTTTGTTGTTGATGCAGTGGCAGTTGCCAATTTAGGGTTGTATGCACAGAGGGTATCTGATGTTGATAAATCAATAGCCAAAAGAGAAATTTTAGCCCCGGAAAGTGCTCGAGTACTAACAAATGATTGCACTAAGGAATCCATTGTTTGTGCAACGATTAGCGCACTGCTAAAAAAGAACAAGAGTAAACTATATCTTTGTAACCGAACCATTAGTGCAAAGATGATAAATCCATTGTGCTGATAATTAATCAGGTAAAAGTACTTTTCAACACTTCAAAATGACAAAGGTAGAGACAAGGCCAACTCGCATATTGCGAATCATTAATCGCTTTAATGTTGGAGGTCCTGTGTATAATGTAACCTATCTTACAAAGTACTTACCAGAAACGTATGAAACCCTACTTATTGGTGGCTGTGCGACTCAAACCGAGCAGGATGCTACGTACATACTAAGCGACCATGGAATACAAGCTCAAGTTCTCCCCTCCATGTCACGAAGTATTCGAATTTTCAATGATTTAAAAACCTTTTTTATCTTATTAAAACTAATTCGCTCGTTCAAACCTGACATAGTTCATACCCATGCCTCTAAAGCAGGAGTACTTGGGCGAATTGCAGCTAAAATAATGGGCGTTCGAGTAATTGTACACACCTATCACGGACATGTCTTTCATGGATATTTTAATCCAATCATAACTAAATCTATACTCTTTATCGAACGAATACTTGGTAAAGTAAGTACAAAAATCATCACTATTTCAGCTGCTCAACAGCAAGATATCGTAACAAAATACCGTATAGTTTCAAAAAACAAAACAGTCGTTATACCTCTTGGCTTTGATTTATCACGTTTTGAAAAAAGCACTGAAAATCGAATGGAGTTGAGGCATCAAATGAACCTCACAACACATAAAACAGCCGTAGCTATTGTAGGAAGAATTGCCCCAATCAAGAATCACCGACTATTTATCGATGCCGCGGCTGAAACCTATGAAAAACATCCTGAAGAATTCATATTCTATGTGGTTGGCGATGGGGAATTACGCGATGATTTAACCGATTATTTATCCACAACCTATCCGCGGTTAAAATCTTCGGTAATTTTCACCTCATGGATTGCTGATATGACACTATTTTATCCGGCGATGGATGTGGTCTGTCTAACCTCAATCAATGAAGGAACACCGGTTTCACTCATTGAAGCACAAGCAAGCGGGATTCCAGTAATTAGCACAAACGTGGGTGGCGTCAAGGATGTAATTAATCCAAATGAAACAGGGATAATTCTTAACGAACATTCAGCGGTTGAACTAAGTAATCACCTCATCGAATTGCACTTAAATCGCGAACTAAGGATAAAAATGTCACAAAATGCACGTAACTTTGTAAAGGAACGATATACATATCATCGCTTGGTTGCTGATATAGATGGTTTATATAAGACTTTACTTTCCAATGAATAAAACGTACGTAGTATATTTAATCTTCACCCTACTCCTATCCTCCTGTGGAGTTTATAATTCAAACAAAATCCTTTCACCTTCAAAAATTCCTTCATACAAGGTAGAGAATTTTACAGGCAGTGAGGGCCCAGGAATAATCCAACCCGGTGATAAGTTAAGTATAAAAATCTATCCGAATGAAGGGGAACGCGCCTTACTAACTATTGCATCCATTAAAGAAGATAACGTAACAAACACAGTAACCGAGGGATATGTTGTGAATCAAGCAGGAACCATTAAACTTCCTTTAATTGGTGAAATTAAAACGGTTGGTTTAACTGCGAATCAAGTTGCAGACTCCTTGGCAATCAAGCTAAAAAAGACCATTCAAGCTCCGTATGTTGAGGTCAGTATTACGAATCAGCGTGTTTTACTTTTTAATGGTAAAGGTGCTGGTCAAGTGATTCCACTATCCAATGAAGGAACCACCTTAGCCGAGGTATTAGCATTAGGCGGCGGGATAAAGGAATACGGTAAGTCTAATGAAATCCGATTGTTTCGACAAGAAAACGGGGTGCGTAAAATATATGAATTTGATTTATCAGAAATCAATCAGCTTAAACATGCGGACATAACCATTCAAAACAGGGATATCCTAGTAATAAATCATCACCCTAGATTGGCTCAAAATTCCCTTAGAGAAGTTGGGCCTTGGCTTAGTATCCTGACTAGCGGGCTTGCAATATTTTCAATATTTAGCAAAATATGACCAAGGAAAAGTTAATTGTTAACGACCAATTTAATCCGGTCATATTAAGGAATATTCTGATAAAGCATTGGTACAAACCGCTGGTGCTCCTTGGATTTCTTTTTTTAGCGGCTTTTATATACTTACGATATACTAAACCACTGTATAATTCTCAGGCAGTATTACAAATCATTCACTCGAATAAGGTTAAACAAGTACTAGGTGAACAAGCGCCAACGACACAACCTGATAACCTTTCAAAAGATGTTGAATTGTTACGTTCACCTATTTTGTTTCAGCATGCTGTTCAAAATTTGAACTTAAATACGAGTGTGTTCAACGAAGGGAATTTACTTACCGAAAATTTATATGGATATACTCCATTTTCAATCTTAGTAAAAGAACTTTTGGATTCGTCACTTTGCAATACACGAATTGAAATAAAACCCTCAGAAACTGGCGATTTTGAGCTTGTATTTGAGTACAGGAATAACCTTTATAAAAAAACAGGAAAACTTGGTTCACCAATTCACTCTGAGTTTTTCAATATTGAAATAAAAACTAATAATAAAGCCGCCTTTACTCGCATTATCACGTCGGGAGAAATCTATTTCAAATTCAACAACAAAACTGAATTAGTCAACGAACTTCAGGCAGGACTTAGCATTACACCGATTGATGAAAATGCGCGCACTATTGAAATTTTGTTTCAACATGAAAACCCGAAATTATGTCACCACTTGATCCAATCGATTATCAATAGTTATTTCAATTTTGAAAAAAACAAAACACTAGAAGAAAATAGTCAAACCATCGCATTTATCAATGGGCAATTAGACTCGTTATCCATGGTGTTGGATCATTCCAAGGACAGCTTAAGTATTTTTCAAAAATCACAAAACTTACCGAGTTTAGCATACGAAGAATCGGATATTACAGGTAATCTTGGATTGTATTCAAAGCGATTAACAGAGGTAAACGAGGAGTTAAATGCCGTAAAATATGTAAACAACCGTATTTCATCGGATGTCACGCGCAATGAGATTTACCGGATCCTCCCTGAATTGGTTGGTCGTCGAAGTTTTGAGGGCTCCATAACCCGTCAAATTGAAGAATTAAACAAACTGTTAGAAACCCGTGAGGATTTATTGCAAGACATCACCTATGAAAGCAGTAAGGTCCGACTAATCAATGAGCGGGTAATTAATCGAATACAGGGCGTGAAAAAAAGCTTAAATGCCATACAAGAGCGACTTTTGCACGAGAAACGACTTATTGAAAATGAATTAACAAAATACGAGGGTAAGCTGTTGGGATTACCGGAAAAAACGACAGAGTTTAATCGACTAAAGTATATGGAGGAGTTGAATCGAGAGTATTTCAATTTATTCACCCAGAAGAAAATCGAATTTCAAATAAATAACGCAGGTTTTTCAAGTGATAACCGCTTGCTCAGTTTACCGACACAAGCGAATTCACCCGTATCACCAAACCAACTTAAAACGTATTTAATCACGGGTGTTTCTGGTGTATTGTTAGGCTTAGTATGGTTGATATTTTACTACTTAACGTATAATGAAATTACGTCATTAGCAGACCTTAAGAATTTATTACCAAATAATACCACCATATTGGGTAGTATTCCCCTTTACAAAAACAAGATGAAGCATTCTCAAATTGTTATTACGAATGCCCCGAAATCAAGAATTTCTGAATCGATCCGTAATATCAAATCAAACTTAAACTTTATAAACAAGGATGCAAAATTAATCGCCGTATCATCCTCGATTTCCGGAGAAGGAAAAACGTTTGTTATTATGAATTTGGCTGCGACGTTTTCAACCTCTGGTAAACGCTGTATCATTTTAGATTTAGATTTAAGAAAGCCAAAAGTACATTACGGATTCAACGTGAATAATCAAAAAGGAATGAGTCAAGTGTTATCTGGTATGTTACCGCTCAACGATGTCATTCAATCCTCAGAGATACAAAATCTAGATTTTATTACTGCAGGTCCGATTCCACCGAACCCGTCGGATTTGATTCAAAGTGTTGCACTCGATGAACTCATTGAAACACTTAAAAAAACATATGATGTCGTGCTAATCGACAATCCGCCAATCGGTATTGTTTCGGATGGCATTAACATATTATCTAGGGCTGATATACCCATTTATGTATTCAAAGCCAATTATTCCAAACGTATTTTCGCACATCAATTAATGGAACTATTTGATATCCAAAAACTTGACAAAATCAATATTATTTTAAACGCAGTTCCATCCGGAGGATCACTTTACGGATATGGGTATGGCTATGGATACGGCTATGGAGGGTATTATTCAGATGAAGATCAACGCTCGTGGTGGAAAAAATGTGTAGCTCTCTTTCAATTCAAGAAAAAAAGGCATGGAAATTAGTGAACTTGATATCTCAGGATTATTAGTGATTAAACCTCGGAAATTTGAAGACGAACGTGGTCATTTTATGGAGTCCTTTCAAGCGAACCGGTATAAGGAACTCATACCTCTTCATTTTTTACAGGACAATATATCCGTATCGAAACGCGGTGTGATTCGAGGCTTACATCTTCAAAACCTCCCCAGTGCACAAGGAAAACTTGTTCAAGTGCTGCAAGGAACCGTAGTGGATGTAGCCGTTGACTTAAGAAAATCCTCACCAACTTTTGGCGCACATGTGATGATTGAATTGAGCGCAGCTAATGGACTACAATTTTATATCCCCCCCGGATTTGCTCATGGTTTTCAGGCATTAACCGACGATACGATTTTCGTCTATAAATGCACGGACTTTTACTCGGCAAAAGATGAACTAACTATTCGTTGGGACGACCCCGACCTTGCGATTAATTGGCCCATTTCACCCGCTATAATCTCGCCTAAAGATGAAATAGGAATATTATTTAATGAATTTAAGAGTCCGTTTTAGCGTATGCCAATTATACTTAAGTTCCTTTTTTATTTCCTAGGCACGCTAAGTTTCACGTTACTCGTTGTATATCTATTGCTTGGTTTCGCTAAATCCTTAGGTATTCGAAGTAAAAATGATATTCATGTAAGATGGAGTAATACCTCAAAGCCTTCTTTAGGAGGCATTGCAATTTTTGCTTCCATTTTTATGGCTATGATTGTTTATTTAATTTCCCATCCAACGGAAAACATCTTCGGGAACGAACGCTTTCTTTTTTTCTTTTTTGGTCTTTCCATAGCATTCTTTATGGGACTAGCTGATGACGCATTTAATACACGTCCTTTGATAAAACTGGTAACTCAAATCCTTTGCGGGCTGAGTTTAGTAGCAGGTGATCTTGTAATTCCATTGACGAATGTTTTCTGGATGGATTCAGTAGTTACCGTAATTTGGGTAGTTGGACTGATGAATTCGTTAAATATGCTTGATAATATGGATGGAATAACGACCAGTATTTCCATTAATATCTTTTCTTTTCTTTTGGTATTCAACCTACTTTTCAACACCCCTATATTCGGCATACACACCTTCATCGTTATTGGAATAATCGGTTCATTGTGTGGATTTTTATTCGTTAATGCCCCACCGTCTAAGTTATTTATGGGGGATTCGGGCAGTCAAGTAATCGGGTATGCGGTAGGATTTTATAGCATATACTATCTCTGGGATCAAGCACCAAATACGACACCAAATTGGGTGACAATCTATGTTGCGATTATGTTTTTAGCAATCCCATGTATTGATACCTTCACTGTCAGCTTTAATCGAATTAAACAAGGAAAATCACCTGCAAAAGGTGGAAAGGACCATACTACGCATCACATGGTTTATCGGGGATTTTCTGAGCGTCAAACATTCATTTTCTTTTGGATTATCTCATTTCTACTTGGATGTATGGGCTTACTAATCATGTTTTTATACCAACAACAGTTTTCATATTTCTCTGCCTTACTTTTATTTCCATTCTTTCTTGCTTTTTATTACCTGTTTAAAAATACTCATGCGCACAAAGCACCGAACAATAAAGATATTTCTTTGGATTAGTATCGTTTTTTCTCTTGTCAATTGCAACCGTAAGGAAACTGTAAAAAACACTTCCCAAGGTCGAGTTGGTGCAATAAAACACCCCATACTACCAAAGCAAATCAAGTTTTTTAATCAAGATATTCCCATGACGGATATCGATTTAAAAGAACGATTAGACCGTGAACTCCTTGTAAACACATATTTCCAAAGCAGTACGAGTCTTGCTATCAAACGTGCTAGACGCTATTTCCCAACAATAGAGCGCATATTAAAAGAAGAAGATGTGCCGGATGATTTCAAATACCTCTGTGTTATTGAAAGCAACCTTAGTAACGTGACTAGCCCAGCTGGAGCTGGCGGTTTCTGGCAGTTTATGCCAAGTACAGCTCCTGAATACGGCATTAGAATTACTTCAGAAATCGATGAGCGGAACCACCTTGAAAAAAGCACAAGAGCCGCTTGCCAATTAATCAAGAATAATTACACGTTATTTAATGATTGGATCAATGCCTGTGCAGCATATAATCGTGGGCCGGGTGGACTCATGCAAGATATGAAATCTCAAGGCGTAAAGCACTTTTTTGATACCGAAATGAATCCGGAAACTGCACGCTATGTTTTTAGAATTATCGCATTAAAATTAATCATGGAACACCCCGCAGACTATGGATATAACATTCCAGAAAAAGCGTGTTATTCCCAAATTAAAACGAAAGAAGTTAAGATCAATCAGCCCATTAAAAACATAGCCTTGTGGGCAAGAAAACACGGAACCACCTTGAAAAACATACGGGTATTAAATCCATGGATTCTAACGAATCAACTCTCAGTTAAGGCAGTTCCATGTTCAATCGCAATCCCTGCAAACAAACAAGAACTTGGGGTGTTTAAAAAATAGAACCCACAAGCATGAACGAACAGGAAACGATTGAGGTATATGGTGCACGAGCACATAACTTAAAGAATATCGACCTTTCATTTCCTAGAAATAAATTAGTTGTTTTCACTGGATTGAGTGGTAGCGGTAAAAGTTCCTTAGCCTTTGATACCATTTTTGCTGAAGGACAACGGCGATATATTGAAACCTTCTCGTCCTATGTGAGACAGTTCATTGGCGGATTAGATCGTCCGGATGTAGATAAAATCGATGGCTTAAGTCCTGTGGTAGCCATAGAACAAAAAACCGTTTCCCGGTCACCTCGCTCAACAGTAGGAACGATTACCGAGCTCTATGATTTTTTTAGGCTTCTGTATGCGCGCGCAGGAACGGCCTATTCAATGGTTACCAATGAACCGATGGTTAAATACACCGAACGAGAAATAACCGATCTCATTTGTAGTCGCTATGCGGGAAGAAAATTCGCCATACTCGCCCCAAAGATTAGGGCAAGAAAAGGTCATTACAAGGAACTATTCGAACAAATTACGCGTCAGGGATTTACCAAAGTACGGGTAGACGGAGAAGTGCGTGACATCACGCCGGGAATGAAATTAGACCGATATAAAACCCATGATATCGAGGTTGTAATTGATCGCTTTACTGAACAGGTTTCAGATATTGATCGCGTTTACAAGGCGGTAGGTACCGCCATGAAAATGGGAGCGGGCATCATGATGGCCATGGATTGGTCCTCCATGGAAGCCGCGTACTTTAGTCGAAGTTTAATGTGTCCGAGCAGTGGAATTTCTTATCCTGATCCCGAACCGAACTTATTTTCATTCAATTCACCTTACGGCGCATGCGCGCCATGCAGCGGGCTGGGTGAGGTTAGTGCTGTCGACTTAGAAAAAATTATCCCAAATCCTTCCCTGTCGATTCAAAAAGGGGGAATTGCACCCCTAGGGAGTTTTAAGCATAATTGGTTCTTTGATAAGCTTCAAAAAATTGTACTTGCCATGGGGCATACGCTTCAAACCCCGCTGGCACAATTCAGTCCGGAGGAAATTAACTTCTTACTTTACGGGAATGAAGACATGCAATTAAGTAAGGAGGATATCCAAGAACGATTCGAAGGGATAATTCAGTTCATGATGCGGTATAAGGAAGATGGCGACCCGGTACTACTTCGTTGGGTAGAGCAATTTATGCATAAGACTACCTGTCCGAGCTGTCAAGGATATCGATTAAAGCAAGAAGCGCTTCATTTTAAAATTTCAGGAAAACACATTGGTGAAATCTCTGCAATGGATTTATCTGAATTAGACGTATGGTTGCAAGAGATCGATGGAAACTTAAGCAAAGAACAACAGCTGATTGCCTCAGAAATACTGAAAGAAATAAAAACACGCCTGCGATTCATTTTGGATGTAGGATTAGGGTATTTAACCTTGGGGAGATCCTCCAAAAGCTTATCCGGTGGAGAAGCGCAGCGGATTAGACTCGCAACACAAATCGGAACAGAACTCATTAATGTCTTATACATTCTTGACGAACCCTCTATCGGCCTACACCAACGAGATAATACCAAACTTATCAACTCCCTGAAGAAACTAAGAGACGCTGGGAATACCGTATTGGTGGTTGAACACGACCGAGACATGATTGCCGAAGCGGATCATATTGTAGATATTGGTCCGGGTGCGGGGATCAACGGGGGAAGTATAGTGTTCTCAGGAACTTATCCACAACTTTTAACATCACATACAACTACATCAAACTATTTCAATGGTGGAAATTGCATTGAGGTTCCTTCAACACGACGTAAAGGAAATGGAAACACCCTAAGCTTAACGAATGCTTCGGGAAATACACTAAAAAATGTATCCTTGAAATTACCCCTAGGCACCTTTACTTGCGTAACAGGAGTTTCAGGCAGTGGAAAATCTACACTGATCAATCAAACCCTATACCCTGCACTGCGGAAGCATTTTTACCAGAGCTTAGGACAACCCCTACCCTATAAATCGATTGCTTGCCTAGAACATATCGATAAAGTGATAGACATCGATCAAAGTCCGATCGGTAGAACACCTCGATCTAATCCGGTTACCTACACCAAGGTATTCGATGAAATTCGCAGCTTATTTGCATCACTGCCCGAAGCACAAATCAGGGGCTATAAACCAGGCAGATTTTCCTTTAATGTAGCCGGCGGAAAATGCGAAACATGCAACGGAGGTGGCCTTCGGCTCGTTGAAATGAATTTCTTACCTGACGTCTATGTGACCTGTGAAACCTGCCAAGGAAAACGCTACAATGCAGAAACCCTTGAAGTCAAATTCAAAGGAAAATCAATTTCTGATGTGCTGAATATGCAAATTTCGGAGGCTGTTCCATTTTTTGAATCGATCCCAAAAAT
>JBEIDV010000013.1:0-22215 GCA_040383285.1 Crocinitomicaceae bacterium
CCGCTGGGATTCGAACCCAGGGCCCATACATTAAAAGTGTATTGCTCTACCAGCTGAGCTACGGAATCGCTGATTTGAGGGTGCAAATATACCAAAAATATTCTTCTAGCAATCCTTTATTCGGTATTTTTGAGAAATATATTCAAAAAAAGAGTGGATTTAAAGAAACATCTGTGTTTGTTGGGTTTTATGGGGTCGGGAAAATCTACGATTGGAAAGGCCTTGGCTGATCGTTTAGGGATTTCTTGGGTAGATAGTGATTCTTGGATTGAAGCGAAACATGGGCAGTCGATCTCGGAAATAATAAGTGAAAAGGGTTGGCCTGCATTTCGGGCACTGGAACGTGAGTTTACTTGTGAAATGAATGACAAAGCTCCTATGGTTATTTCTTGTGGCGGTGGATTTCCCTTAGATCATAAAAATTGGCAATGGATTTCAAGAAATTGCACCTCAATTTACTTACGCGTTAACAAAGAAATCTTACTTAAACGGCTTGTAGATGAGACCTCAAATCGTCCCTTACTGCAGCACAAGAATCGCGGAGAACTCATGCAATTTATCGCCGAAGAACTTACACAAAGAGAGCCGATTTATACAAAAGCGGATTACATCATTGATGCCAACGGTACGGTAGAAGAGAACCTACAACGAATCGGAGAATTAATATAAATCTCGTCGATACCCCAGTTGGAATAAAAAATTCAAACGAGAGTAGGTGTGGCTATTCTCTCCTGCACTATTGTTTGCAAGATTTAATACAGAGTAAGTTCCTGTAATATCGAAAAACAGGGTGCCTCGTACGGGAATAGTGTATTTAAAGCCTCCTTGTATGCCTAATGCCAAATAATAGATGCTTCCTTTGGTGGGATTTGCATTTGGGAGGGAATACAAGCCTTCCCATTCATACTGCTTGGTATAATCAAATTTCGAGAATTTAGCGCTGGTGGTATTTATTCCGATACCAAAGACGCTTCCCCCGTAAAGCGCAAATCCATTGTCATAATCATTTAGCATGTAAGATCTTGTTCCGCCTTCCAGGTAAAATGTGTGGGATTTAATGTTGTAAGGTACTGAAAGCGTATAGGGCGTGGTTGTTACATCATTTGCCGTCATGTTTGCGTAACGGGTTGTGCTGTCTTGATTGGGTAAAAATGCGGAAGCACGAATAAAAAAGGTTAAGTCGCTTGATCTTGGTAGTTCAAGTCCGAGGTTAAAACCAAATGATTTTTTTTGCGTTCCAACGCCGTTCAAAATACCTGTACCCGCTGAAATACTCATTTGAGCATAGCCTTGTAAAACGAAAACCTAATATCAAAAGTGGGAGCGTTAATTTCATGGTTGAGTATATTAAATTCGATTAAAACAAATGTAGTTCAGTATGATTTACCAAACAAATTAAATCATTTATAAGTTTTGTTAATGAAGTTAAAATTATTGATTTGTTTTTTATAACTTCGTTGTTATATGAAGCGCCAATTGGCTTTTTCTTTGGTTCTCGCTACGCTTTCGTTCATTGCAACAAAGGCCGTTGAGTCTTTTGGGGTGGATGAATATTATCGCTTTCAAGCGACACATTTCCAAAAGGAAAGTGGCTATTTTGATTTACAACATCCAACAAGTATCCAATTCTTGCCTACAGGACTTTTGCCGTTTAGTGAGATTTCGAGCCTTGATAGTGTCCATTTACTTGCCATGCAACCGCACGGAGGAAACGGATTAGTATTACTGAATACAGATTCAAGTTCTTTTTCTGTTGTTAACCCACTTTCTTCATCAATCCAATTAGCATCGTTTGTTCGAGTTGATAGTTTATTATATCTATTCGACGATAATATGGGGGTGTACGTATCCACTTTTCCTTTCGATTCTACCTCAACACGTAAACTGGCAGAAGCAGAACCTAATTGGCAGAGTAATTCGGCTTGTTTTCATCCGTCTACCCATCGTATTTACTTTAACCCCGAAGTAGAGCATCCAGCGTCAAATCGATTGCGTGCTGTTTATACCTTTAATGTGAACAAGAATCGATTTGCTTCTAACCCGTTATTCTCTTACGATGTTGATGCTATCGAACGTTTCGCTGCTGAAAACGGAATTCGTATCCATGCAAATCGAATTACCGAATTGAAAGATACGGTTCATGGGCTAACTATAATTCCAAATGCAATAGCCATTCATCCTAAAACCAATGAAGTGTATATTTTATCTGGTATGGATCGTTCGTTAATTGTGTTTGATCAATTTGGTGTAATTAAGAATTATTCAGAATTAGATGCTAGTTTGTTTCCTAATCCAACCGGATTAACCTTCGCGCAGAATGGAGATTTATTAATCTCTAATGAAGATTTAATTAAGAATTCAATCGTTCGGATTTCTTGGAATAAGCTGTGGCAATCTAAAGGGGGTAAAGGCTTAGTCTTCGGTCGTTAATCCATTACATAAAGTCTACCCATTGGTCCTTCACACATCAATAAATCAAGCGCAGATAAGTTGCTCGAAAATGGCTTGTCGTAGCTAAATACTTGTTGATATGAGTTAACGTCTTTTCGTTCCATCCATGGCGCACGACGAAGGTCTTTTTCTGTATACGGGTTGAATTCATTCGTATACTCAACATGCACAGGTAAATCCCAGGCATCAATAAATAGGTTTAAAAGCTCTTGATTTAATTGCCATAATGATCTTGGTCGATTTAATAAAATCGATTCGATTTCTCGAGCATAGGCCTCAAAATAAGGAGCTTTGCCATAGGCGGATTTAATTGCTCTCCAATGTTTAATCTCCCAGGAGCTATCTTGACATACTGTTATTTCAGCGATGCATTGTTTCTGCTCACGGTGTGTGATAGGCACGATTAATTTGTGAATGCCTTCAGCGCTTAAAATTTCGCACCGATTCCTGATGCTTTGTTTAATCCAATGTTCGTGCAGATCTATTGCAACATGTTGATAGGTGCAGAGTTCCCTAACATAATATATGCTAGGAAAGTATGCCGTAGGGAAAATCATTTATGCCAAATACTTGAAAATAGCAATCAATGCACCAATTCCTAATGCAAAGCCTATTAATTGAAGTATGCTAAATGAACCTTCTTGACTCACATTCTTGAGAATGCGTTCCATTCGGAAGCCTTTGTAAGGGCTCTTTGATAACCACACTAAGGAAGCTCGTCCTACGATATGATCTTCAGGAACAAATCCCCAAACTCTTGAATCTGCCGAATTATATCGGTTATCCCCCATCATCCAATAGTAATCCATACCAAAGGTGTATGTACTTGCTTTTTTACCATCGATGAGAATCGTGCCGTTTTTCTTTTCGACAAGCGTGTGTCCTTCATACGCGGAAATGATTCTCCGATACCATGCGATATTCTCTGCATTAATCTTTACTGAAGCTCCTTTTTTCGGTACTCTAAATTCTGTAAAATCTGTCATCGTATTATTCACGTACAAATCTTTTGGAAAACACTCCAAATTCTCAATCAACTCCTCTGGACTCGGGGTTCTTTTTTCCAAGGTATACGATGGTCGATCAATATGAACCGTGAATTTTGCGGTAGGATAAGCGGCTTGTATTTTTTTCTTTTCAAGCGGGGTAATATTCAGAACGTATGGATTGGTTGAATCGCCCTCTTCGTAATCAAACCGAGAACGATCCGGGGCATTTTCGAGCCCAAAACGTTCGAACATTTCTTGCGCATTAAACGTTGCGGTTTGCTTGCTTACATCCCACTTGAACGCCATGTTATCAAAGATCTTAGCAGGTTTTCCATTGCGGAATACTGTGGCATTCTCAATTTTTATAACATCACCAGGTGTTCCGATGCAGCGCTTGATGTAATTCTCCCGTTTATCTACCGGACGGTAAATTAATCCGCCATGGGTCAAGCCCTCAGCATTCTCTGCAGAATAAATAGGAAACAAGCCATTTTTTAGATTCTCTCGTGCAATCGCTCTCCAATAATCTATATTATCTATAAAGGATAGGAACTTGAGTGAATCAGCTGCATTTACAGCATTTCCCAATAGATTATTTTTAATTCTAAATTGCCAAATTGCCTCGTTGTTGATGATTCCATGATAATCATGTCCCATAAGCCCATTTGGAATCCTTGGATCATACACTGCAGTGTCTCCGGATGGGTAATTAAATACCACAATATCATAGGGTTTTATTTTTCCAAAGCCCGGTAGCCGGAAATAGGATCCTTTCTCAATCGTTAAATACGATGGAATATTCACCCATGGAACGTTGTTGTGTACGAGCGGGTAGGAGAGTGGGGTAATTGGAACTTTTGGTCCGAATGCTAATTTATTAACAAATAAGAAATCGCCGACAAGCATGGTTTTTTCCATAGATCCCGTTGGAATTTGAAAAGGCTCAAATACATAGGTTCTAATTACTGTTGCTGCAATTAAGGCAAAGAGTAGTGAATCTCCCCATTCCTTTACCCCGGATTTGCTTCCTGGTTTTCTTTTATTAATGAGAGAAAATAAAAGTTCTAATGCATGCCCGATTACAGGTAGGCACATAAAGAGCACCAAATGATCGCCCCATTTTCGTGCTTCCAATTCTTTGGCATTATTCCAGTTTGTTTCTGATAACGCAGTGAGTTTATCATCAGATCCTATTTGGTGCATCAGCCAATACGGAAAAAAGATTCCCTGCAATGTATCTGTAAATGAGAATTTACCATAACGACGAATTAAGCTAACATTCGCAACCATCATCATAACCAAATGAACTCCGGGTATCAACATGATGATTGTCCAGAATGGTTTTTTACTGGTTAGTTTGAACACCAAATAATAGTTGTATAGCGGAATATACGCATTGCGCGATGGCAGTCCTGACTTTGCAAAAAGTTTGCCCCATTGTCCGAGGATTGGGTTGATTAAGATCAATAAGTAGAAATAAATAAAGCTCATATAATTAATTTAAATTTAAAACGTCTTTCATTGTAAATATGCCAGTTTTTCCTACCAGGAATTCTGCTGCAAGAATTGACCCCAACGCAAAACCATCTCGGTTATGGGCTTCGTGGGTCAGGGTAATTGTATCAATTGGTGATACCGCTCTAATAACATGGGTACCAGGAACATCTGGAAGTCGGTGCGCAGTAATTGGTAGCGATTCATGATTCAACACCGGTGTTAATTCCCATTGAGAATAAGCGCTATGATTGGCAAGGATTGCTTCTGCAAGGCTTACCGCGGTTCCACTTGGAGCATCTAGCTTTTGTAGGTGATGGGTTTCATCAATGCTTAGCGTGTATTGTGCCTGCGTGCTCATCAGGCTAGCAAGGCGCGCTGTTAACTGCTCAAAAATATTAACCCCAATACTAAAGTTTGAGGCGTATACTAAGCTGCCTTGATGCTGTTCAATAAATGTGCGTATTTCATTCAAATATTCGCTCCATGCGGTTGTTCCAACAACAAGGGGTAACTTATTCGAAATAGCTGTTTTAATGTGCTTAACAGCAAGGTCTGGACGGGAAAACTCAATAGCAACGTCTGCATCGCAAATTGAATCTATGTTATATGGGTTTTCGGAATTGTAGCGAGCAACAATTTCATGTCCGCGTTCCATAGCAAGGCGTTCTATTGTTTTGCCCATTTTACCATATCCAATTAATGCAATTTTCATAAGTTACTCTCTTATCTTAAACTAAAAGATGCGCGCATTCCCAATACATTTCTTGATACCATAGAAGGATGAATCGTGAGGCTTAGGTCTTTTGAAACATCAAAATGCAAAAAATGTGCTTCAACCGCAGCGTCCATAATTTGGAATACATAAACAGCACCAATCCCAAGTATGGCGAGGTCTCGTTGTCGAGCATATTGATCATACAACGATACTAAGGCTAAATTGTCGTAATCAATCCACAGTGGGTTGGAGGGGCCTGTTACTATGCGTTGATCATATTCGGTTTTAATGCTTTGAACAAGTCGCTGATTTTGAAGTAAGAGATAGGTTGTGCCACCTATACCTGCAGCAATTAGAGGCACTTTCCAATAGGCATTTTTTCTTCCAGAAGTATGAATTGAATTATAAATTTGTCCTGCGCCTGGAATACAAGCGGAAAGGATGGCAGCTTTTTTATATGGAATTATCGAATCATTGACTACGTCTTGACTAAAACCAAGCCGTATGCATAGCATCATCAATAAAACGACGAGAAGTTTCATTTTCTATTCAAGGTTTCCAGCAGCTTGTTTAATTCATCGTTAGAATTAAAACTCACGGTAATTTTTCCTTTACCCTTTTCATCTTGAAGTAACTGTACCTTAAGACCTAGTGCTGATTTCAGTTGGCTTTCAATCGTTTGGATGAGTGCTGACTTTTTAGCGGGTTTACCTGTTGGGGTGAATTTTGTCGGTTCCGTTTTTCCCCATTGTTCAACAGCTCGAACGCTGAGTTGTTGACCTCGAATCGCTTGGAATGCCTTAAGTTGCTCGCTTTCGTCTCCAATGCTAAGTAGTGCTCGGGCATGCCCCATAGATATTTCGTTATCACGAACAGCTGCTTGGATTTCTGCGGGTAGTTTAAGTAATCTCAAATGGTTCGCAATGTCTGATCTTGATTTAGAAATTTTTGTACCTAATTCAAGCTGGGTGTATTTACATTCTTCAATAAGACGTTGATACGATAACCCGATTTCAATCGCATTTAAATTCTCTCGTTGGATATTTTCAACCAATGCCATTTCGAGCATCGATTGATCATTGGCTATGCGAATGTACGCGGGAACTTCGGTTAAACCTGCGAGTTGTGAGGCCCTGAGCCTTCGTTCTCCTGAAATTAATTGATATTTCTCCGGACTAACCTGGCGAAGTGTTAAGGGTTGAATAATTCCTAATTCCCGAATAGATGCGGCTAATTCCTGAAGGGCTTCCATTTCAAAATGAGTCCTTGGATTGAAGGGATTAGCTTCAATCATAGCAATGCTTACTAAGGTTGTGCCGCCTACCTTGGATTCGTTAGTAGATAATAGGGCACTAAGTCCGCGGCCTAACGCCGGACCTTTTTTATTATTCAGTGTCATGAGTTGTATCGAAATCGATTTGTTTGTCTTGATTCCCCATTTTTGTCAAGTTGTTCTTTTGAAGAATTTCACGGGCAAGATTCAAATAGTTAATTGCGCCTTTGGATGCTGCATCGTGCATAATAACTGGGAGGCCATGGCTTGACGATTCAGACAGGGTCGTGTTTCTATGAATGATGGTATCAAAAACAAGGTTTTGGAAATGTGTTTTAACTTCATCTACCACTTGATTGGCTAATCTTAGTCGGGTGTCGTACATGGTTAGTAACATGCCTTCTATTTCAAGTGGCGGATTAAGACGTCCTTGAACAATTTTAATCGTATTGATTAATTTAGATAATCCTTCTAACGCAAAATATTCACATTGCACAGGAACAAGAACGGAATCTGCAGCAACCAACGAATTGACGGTTATTAATCCGAGTGACGGTGAACAATCAATTAAAATCACATCAAATAAATCAGTGATTTTTTCAATTGCTTTTTTGAGGCGAAATTCTCGTTCTTCTAGGTTAATCATTTCTAATTCTGCACCTACCAAATCTATGTGTGAGGGCAACAAAAACACATTCGGTGAATTCGTCTCCAGTATAATGTCGGCGGGATTGATATCATTGACTAGGCAATCATAAATACTGCGTTCCTGTTGGGGGTCGAAACCCATTCCAGAAGTTGAATTTGCTTGAGGATCTGCGTCGATTATTAGCGTTCGGTACTCCAACGCGCCCAAACAGCCACCTAGATTTATTGCTGTTGTTGTTTTGCCAACACCACCTTTTTGATTCGCTATTGCAATCGTTTTCGCCATAGTACAAAAATAGGTATTGCATGTAGGTTCTGCAAGTGTAAATGAGGGGATAAATTGCCTTTTTATCAACGGATTTACTTAATTTTGTTAAAACAATTTGAGTAAATGGCTAAACGGTTGCAGATTAGGGTTGGTAGTGGGCAGGGAAATCAGGTGATATTGAATCATCCGGATGTGGCAACAGAACATCTGGAGTTATTTGCAGATGCGGAAGGTAATGTGTTCATTACGGATTTAGGTTCAGAACAAGGGGTTTATGTGAATGGCGATAGATTACAGGGTTTTCTCTTGCTGAAAGATGGGGACATGGTCACCTTGGGCAAAAAGATACGATTCAATTGGCAGAAATATCGAATTAACGAACCTACTAAAGAGCCAAAGGCTAGACCTTCAAAAGTTAAAGTTGAAATGAATCAAGAGGCGGTTGAGAAACAAGTAAAACGTCCGAAGGTTAAAGAAGCTAATTTGGGAGCCGAAAACAAGTCGCTTTACATCATTTATGGGGTAATAATATTCTTAATTTTATTAATTTATCTGATAAATTAGTTCTTAAAGTTGAGTGATTTCAAAAAAATATCGTAATATTGCACCCCCAATGTAGAGAATTTAATATAAGAAAAATGAACTTAATCAGTGAAATTCAAAAAGAAGTTATCGCAATAAACGAACTTCCTTCCTTCAAGTCAGGTGACACGATATCAGTTAGTTATAAAATTAAAGAAGGAAATAAAGAGCGAATTCAGCAATTTCAAGGAGTAGTTTTACAGCGTCGTGGCGCTGGAGCTACTGAAACATTCACTGTTCGTAAAATGTCAGGTAATGTGGGTGTGGAACGTATTTTCCCAGTTAATTCTCCGTTTATCGATAGTATTGCAATTATTAAGCGCGGTGATGTTAGAAGAGCAAGAATATTCTACTTCCGTGAGCGAACAGGTAAGTCAGCAAGAATTCGCGAGAAAAAGCAATTCAAAAAAGAAGCTTAATCAACCTCATTTTATATGTAAAGGGCCTTTGGGCCCTTTTTTTATTCACTAATAAGTAAGAACTCAGTTCTACGATTCTTCGCTCTGTTTTCTGATGAGGTATTTGGGAACTTAGGTTTTTTATCCCCAAATCCTTGACTTGAAATGCGCGAGGCTTCAATTCCAATGCTAACAAGGTATTGCATCACCTGCTTTGCACGATATTCGGATAATGCTAAGTTCTTGCTATCATCACCTAAATCATCGGTATGTCCTTGTATCATTATTTTTAAGCTGGCATTATCCTTTAAATATTCTGAGAATCTCGATAATATAATTTTGGAGTTTTCAGTTAATTCATAGGAATCTGTTTCATATAAGATGTCATTAATATTATATGTTTGGCCTGTCTTTAATTTTTCTGATTTAATATTCAGTTTCGCCGAGTTGTTTGATAATGATTCGCTGGTTAGTATCGTTGAATTAAAGGCTGCGCCCTCTTTTTTCAACGTAACAGTTACCGGCGTGTTAGGGTCGACTTTAATTACTGCGGCATACTTCCCATCTTCTTGATTTACATTGTAGGTTATTTTCTCACCATCCTTTCCATAGGCGATTTCAATTTTCCCATCCGTTATGGGTTCGTTTTTATCTCCAGTTAATTGTCCTTTTAGGATGACAACTGCTTTAGGACGAGCTTCTAAATATAAATCAAATCCATAAATGTTCCAGTTGTTTTCTTGATAGCTCGAATAATATGCCAGTTTCCCTTGGGTGGATACAAAGATTCCCAGTTCTTCTCCTTCTGTATTAATAGGATAGCCTATATTTTGCGGTTTTGACCATCCATTTTCTGTTTTTCGAGTATAGAATATATCCAGTCCGCCAAGTCCGGGACGCGCATCACTGCATTCGGATACAAAGTATAAGGTTTCACCATCTTGATGGAAGAATGGGCTTTTATCTTTTCCGTCGGTATTTATTTCATTGAAGGGTTTGCCTTCAGACCATGTTCCGTCATCCTTTTTAATGGCAATATAAATATCATTGTTTCTTGATCCTTTTCGGTAGGTTGCATAGAATAAGGTTTTACCATCTGCGGAAAGCGAAGGTTGTGCTTCCCATCCATCTTTTGTATTTATTTGATCTCCCATGTTCACTAAGGGAGTCCATTGATAGTCGTTTCCACCTTTTCCGGTGCGCTTGTATGTGGTGGTATATAGGTCACAATTTAGATATGTTTGGTTATAAACGGTTTCTTTCTTACACGCACAAATAACCATTTCTTTATTGTCCGCAGATAGGGTAGCGGTACCGTAATTGAAAAATGCGCCGTCATTAAATGGGGTGGGGAGGGGGGAACCGTAAGTAAATTCATTTTTATCTTGAGATAATCGATCGGATACGGTGAATTCTTCAACAATATTATCAGAAATGTCACCCAGGTTTTTGCGATTGATCTTTCGCGTAAAGAACATCAGGTCGTTGTCTGGTGAGATCATCGGGAAATATTCATCTAAACTTGAACTTACCTGTTCGATTAAGGTAGGTTCAAAAGGTACTGGGTTATCAATAAACTGTTTGGCTACTTCTTTTCGAGCAATAAAAGATGTTGCAATTGCTTTTTTTTCTTTGTGATCAGCCGCTATTCGTGTGAAATCATCCTCTGGAAACGCAATAAATTCTTTTAAGTATGGAATTGCTTTTTCTTCTTGATTATTTGAAACCAGCATTGAAGCCAAGTTGTATAACACATCGGCATGAAAGGTCGGACATTTCTTATAGGTTGAATTGTATAAAAGAAATGCTTGCGTTTGATAGCTTTTGGCTTCCTCTTGTTTTTTTGAATCCTTTGCGAATTTATTTGCCTGCTTCAGCGTTTTTTCTGCCATGATGAATGATAATTCAGCATTTTCAGGATATTTTTCAGCAAGTTCCTTAAATAATATTGACGCTTTTGCTAAGTCAAGCTCATCCTTGAGTGGTTGTATTGCTTTCAGTAGTTTTTTATCTTCTGTAACGCATGCATTCTTTTGTGACCAAACCGGGTGAATGCAATGAACGGAGAACAAAAAGAATAGAAAAAAGTATCGCTTTGCCATAAAAGAAATTTATCCAATCCTTTTAAGCGAAAACGACCATAAAGGTTACATTTTATAGCGATTTTAATACGCTAATTGTTTGTTGAATGTCCTGTTCAGAAATATCTAGATGCGTAACAAATCGTATCATACCCGGACCAAATGCTATACATAGTATACCGTGTTGTTTCAGTTTATCTATGTAATGGTCACGATCCGATGCCACAGTTAATACCACAACTACAATGTTGGTTTCTACAGGATATATTTCTTTTACCCAAGGTAAGCTGATTAAACAAGCCTCAAGTTCAGCTGCATGTTTATGGTCTTCGGAAAGCCTACTTACATGGTGCTTGAGGGCATAAAGCCCGCCTGCAGCGATTATTCCGGCTTGTCGCATGCCGCCTCCAAGTACTTTTCTGATTCTTCTGGCCCGTAAAATAAAATCGGCTGACCCAAGTAAAACCGATCCAACAGGTGCACCTAGACCTTTAGAAAGACAAATGGAAATTGAATCGAATAGCTCACCATACTGTGTGGGATTTTGCTGATTTACCATTAACGCATTAAACACCCTGGCTCCATCTAAATGAAGAGGCAAATTCCTTGCTTGACAAAATAAGGCTATTTTTTTTAATTCTTGGATATCGTACACAGCTCCGCCACCTCGGTTAGCGGTATCTTCAACGGATACTAATTGAGTTAAGGGAAGGTGAACATCAGCTGGATTGTTTATGGCATTCGTTAAATCGTCAACACAGATTCTCCCTTGATTTCCTTTCAATAGCTTAACAGAAGCCATACTGTTTCTTGCAATGCCGCCACCTTCATATTTATAAATATGGCTTTCTTCATGGCAAATCACCTCACCTCCGGGTGTAGTATGCACCATAATCGCGATTTGGTTTGTTTGTGTTCCTGATGCGCAAAAAAGAGCGGCTTCCTTTCCAAACATTGCCGCAACATACGCCTCGAGTTCTAGCACCGTGGGGTCTTCATTAAACACATCATCACCAACTGGGGCTTCGGCCATAAATTGACGCATGGCTTGTGTTGGTTTCGTTACTGTATCGCTTCGTAAATCAATCATTCCTCTTATCTTTGATTAAAGCGTAAAAATAATGTTTTGGATTATTCCTACCGTAGCATTTTTTGCATCCCTGCTCACATTCTTTTCAGGATTTGGTTTAGGGACCATATTATTGGCCTCCATGTTGTGGTTTTATCCTCCGGAAGTAGCGATAGCCTTAACCGCGATGGTTCATTTATTAAATGCTGCGGTTAAATCTTTGTTGAATCGGCGCGTTAATTGGGTTATCGTTTTATCCTTCGGTTTGCCGTCTGTTCTTTCTTCACTTTTGGGTTCTATGTTGTTGAGCAACTTGGCGTTAAAACCTATCATTCTATTTGATTTAACGCACGGAAATCTAACACATCCTGTTCAGCTGTTAAATCTAGTAATTGGGGTGTTGATGATGGTCTTTGCGCTTATAGAATTCACCATGAAAAAAACTGAAGTGAGCTTCCCTATCTGGATTGGTGGTGTGCTTTCTGGTTTTTTTGGCGGACTGAGTGGACATCAGGGAGCTTTGCGCAGTATGTTTTTAATCAACCGAATGAAGGAAATAAAAGAGTTTGTGGCAACAACGGCTTTTATTAGTTTAGCCACAGATATAGCACGAAATTCTGTTTATTGGTCTAGGTTGGATTGGCGCTTAGTCGATTTTAGTCAATTAATGATCGTCTCATCAGGGTCTATCTTAGGCGTGTTTTTAGGCACCTACTTACTTAAGAAAATGACCCATCATCTTATTCAATACCTTGTTGCTGTTGGACTGTTTTTTCTTGGTGTATCCATATCCATCGGCTTAATTTAAACTTATTCCTTTTTACGCCGCTCTTTTCTTTTTTTCCGCTTGTTTTTTTTGTCATTCGCAGGCTCTATATTCTTTGGATCATCATCTTCTTCAATTCCAGAAGGTTTCGCAGGACCAGTAGTAGAATACAGGACTTTTTGATCTCCGTATTCATCCACCTCCATTTCATAGGTTTTAATGCCTTTTTTGTCATAAATGGTTTGATGAATCAGTTTGCCTTTCGCATCAAATACATTGTGTTCTCCTACCGCAACATTTTTCTTGTAAGTACCTTGTTTTAGGATTTTGCCTTCTTCATTGTATGTAATAAACTCTCCATTTTTAAGGTCTAGGCTCCAGGTTTCTTTTCCGGCCTCCTTTTCGTTGTCGTGATAGAAAATAAAAACACCATCTTTTTTACCTTCTTTATAACTTAACTTAAGCTCTAACTTTCCTTCAGCGGTGTAGGTGAGGTGTGACCCATCCAAGAGTCCGTTTTTATAAGAAATCACCTTGAATCTTTTTCCATCCGGGTAATAGGTGCGTTGAACCCCATGGGGAATATCTTGTGCATAGTTCATATATAATAGGGTATCACCTGAACGATTGTATTCTTGCACTAATCCATTAAGTTTCCCATTAAGATAATTTTCTTCTTTTCTTAATTGACCGGTACTGTCGAAAAACACCTGATGTTTTCCATTTTTAATTCCTAGAATATATCCCTGTGTGGATTGAACACACCCTGAACCATAAAATGACGTATCAATGCCATCTCGTTTACCATTTGTGCAGGTGAGCTCCTCTAAAACATATCCCGATCTATTCCATGTTTGACAGGTGCCATTAAACGGTGTGAAACCATCCTTAGTCAATACATAAGTGTTTATTTCTTCATCATATGAAACTTGATCATAGCAATTTAAACAACGTCGTGGTTCTGACTTCTTACGTATATTTCCGCATGGGCTTTTACCTTGTCCGAATACACTGCTGATGGTACTTAATAAGCAAAGGATTAAGAGGTTCTTCATAGGATGAGTTGGTTTAAGGCGGTTTTCATTTGTTCTGGGATTTCTATGGAATGTTTTAAATTATTATTGTAGCAAACCAATTTACTTAATCCGGAAGCGCATAATTTTTCTTCCACATACACATCGTATACTAAGGTGAAACTCTTTGTGCCAATTTCGGTTACGCGCAGGATGATCTTAGGTTTGTCGTGAAGGAAAATTGGACTAATGTACGTAGCTTCATTTTTAACCAATACAACTCCTTGGTTCATCCAATCCCATGAGGGGCCAAGAATCGGATAGAAATAATGAATTCTAGCCATTTCAAAGTAACTAAAATAAGCTACGTTGTTGACATGGCCGAGCATATCGATATCAGAAAAACGCACCTGGACATCATAGGGTTTAATTTGCATCTAATTGCTGAAATAAGGAGTTTTTACTTATGAATTCGGGTACGATTTGTTTCATCACGGAAACACTCAGCATTATATTTGATTGTTTTTCAATCAGTTCTTCCATAAGAGGCTCAAATTCATCTGTGATTTGTCGTGTTTTCGCGATTAGAATTTTAGGGTGATGGGTCGGTAAGGTGGTTTCTGAATCAGCTAGGAGTTCCTCGTATAATTTTTCACCGGGTCGTAAGCCTGTAATTTTTATTTCGATGTCTTTATCTGGTTCTAACCCGTGAAGAAGAATCATTTTCCGAGCTAGGTCGATGATGCGAACAGACTCGCCCATATCAAAAACATAAATTTCACCACCGTTACCCATAGAGAATGCTTCCAGTACGAGTTGACATGCCTCTGGAATTGTCATGAAAAATCGAGTGATTCGTTCGTCGGTTAAGGTAAGAGGTCCTCCTTGTGCTATTTGTCTTTGAAAAAGTGGGATCACAGAACCATTTGAACCCAGTACATTTCCGAAACGGGTAGTAATAAATTTAGTGATTCCATTATTATTTTTTTCTTGAACAATCATTTCCGCGATTCGTTTGCTCGCTCCCATAATGTTTGTTGGATTCACTGCCTTATCTGTTGAAATGAATATAAACTTCTCAAGTTTATATTGAATCGCACATTCTGTTAGATTTTTTGTTCCAATTATGTTGGTGCTTATCGCTTCATACGGATTTTCTTCCATTAGCGGAACATGCTTATAAGCCGCTGCGTGAAATATTATTTGTGGATTGAATTCATTAAAAAGTTTATTTATGGTCTCTTTGTTGCGTATATCACCAATTCTAAATTGGATGTGAAAATCCAAGTTGTCGATCTTTAATTCTTGTTGTAAATCATACAACGGCGATTCTGCTTGATCTAAAAGGATCAAGTGTTTCACATTATATTTAGTCAGTTCCCTTGCGATTCCGCTTCCTATTGAACCCGCGGCTCCGGTAATGATGACTGTTTTGCCATCAAGATCGTTTGATAAGCGTCCTTGATTTAATTCGATATGTGCTCGGCCTAATAATTCAGAGATGTCAATTTTTCCAATTTTCTTAGGGGTTAATTCTCCATTAACCCACGTGTTAGGGTCTTGTACACGTTGAATTTTTACTTGGTGCAGTAGACAGATATCAACTAAGGTGCGCAATAATTCCGGGTTTGGTTTTCTTATCGCTACAATGACTTTTTCTATGGTTAATGTGTCAAGTAATTGTTCAAGTTGTGTTGCGTCGTATACCTTGATTCCATCAATTCTATTTCCTACCAATGCCTGGTTATTGTCAATAAACCCTATGATTTTTTGTTGAATTCTATTATCATTTTCAATGGTGCGTTTTGCGATTAATCCCATTGCTCCGGCTCCATAAATTAATACACGTTCGCTGGTTTCAATAGATTTTACTGTTTCGATGTACCAAAGTTTAATTACGAACCGACTTCCAATCAAGAACATCAAACTTATTATAAACTCCATTAATATGATCGAACTCGGGAAAAGATAGGTTGTATTCCATGCATTGGCTCGGATAGCACTAATTATTATAAAGATCAATGTAGCGCTTAGATTTGCCTTTAAAATGCGCTGTGAGTCTTGAATTGAAGTATATCGAACTAACCCTTTATGTATGCCAAAGAGATAAAATATGAGTCCTTTAATGCATAAATAGGTAATGAATTCGGGCCAATGTTCAATCCATTCGTTTTTCATTGCATACAAATTAGTATTCAAATCAAAGCGAATAAAATATGCAAGTCCTAAGGAAAAAATAGAAACGATTAAATCAATAAGTATGATTATCCAACGAGGTGTTGCCGTTTTTAATTTTAACATAAAATCAAAGGTAAAAAAAAAGACCGCGTGGGCGGTCTTTTCAATGAATTTGTGCTTGTTTAATGCAATCGAACGATGTTCATTTTTAAGTCACTTAATACTTCTTTAATGTACCCATCTTTCATCGAAACAAAAACGGCTAAGGCAGGATTTGTATCTCCGTAGCAATTCCCGGCTTTTGTTTCTCCGGCCTCAAGATTAAAGGTAAAGGTATATTCCGGATTCTCACACGTTCGGCAATTTCCACCGTCCGTATCATAATACATGTCTTGACGAATTTTCAATGCCGCTGGATTTGCATTTGAATTCACAATACTTAAAATTTTGAAATTCATAATTTCTCCACGGCTTACATTATTGCATTCAGTAAGTTGCGAGGTGATTTTCACTCCATTTTCATTATAGAGAATCTCTGGATTGCCAATGGATGTAGCATTGATTTTTTGAGTAAATCCGAAAAATGTAAGCATTGAAAAGAACCCAATCAGCGAAATACGTAACATATGCAAGTGTTTTAATTAATTTTATACGTTCCCATGACGAATTTACCAAGGGATTTGTTGCTTTCAACGCTTAAAATTATTCAATATTTTTGAAATTATAAAAAATGACTGAAATAGAACGAAAATATTTAATTAGTAATCTCGATACGTTACGTCCTTTTTTAGCGAATGGAAAGGCTATTAAACAAGGATATCTATTCGCTACATCAGAAAAATCTTTTAGAATTCGAATCAAAGGCGATCGCGGATTTTTAACCATAAAAATTGGTGAATCGGCACTCATTCGTTCCGAATATGAATATGAAATCCCAATTAATGATGCGGAATCCTTACTTCAAGCATGTCCTCGGGTCCTCTCAAAATGCCGATATGAGGTTCCTGTTGAAGGTCATACGTGGGAAATTGATTTTTTTGAAGGAAAACTGGGGGGTCTGGTACTTGCAGAAATCGAATTAACAGAAATTGATGAACAGTTTTCATTACCCCCATGGGTGGGAGAAGAAGTTACATCTGATCCATCCTACCTGAATGTTAATTTAATAAATCAGCTATAGCCTTTCAATGGGGGCGGAGATGCAATCGACAACGGTACCTCCGAGTTCAATAGTAAAGTAGCTCAGGAAATCTTCTGAGGTTTCAATCAGAATGGTTGAAATGTCTTGGTCTGTAACTTGACTGATTTCGTTCTTCGTGATTTTTTTCATGTATTTCGTGATGATTAGTTCTTCATCCCAAATTTCCTCTTCAATTAAATAGAGGGTAGGTTCATGAAAAGCAATAAAATCTTTATCCTCTATACTGGGACCTATTAGATTCCAAAATTTATCTGTTGGATTTACAATTAAGTATGCTCGATTTAAGGTTTTCATAGGGTTATTTTATGGAAGATTTAGGTTTTGTCCACTTGCAGGGTTTTCCTTGAATTTGCTCAATAACAAGTATTGTGGAGTCTTTTGGGAAATAATATGTTTGATATTTCTCCCATTTTCTTGTTTCAATTCGTTTCGTAGAATTAACCTGAATAATGGAAGTTTTATTAACTAGTATTAAGGTGTTTTCCGTTGAAATTTTCTTTTTACCATACCATTCAACTTGTTTTTCTTGAGGTCCAAAATGATCTAACCAATTAAACAGTGCATTTTTTCGAGCACTACTGTCTTTAAACTTCCATTCTCCAAAGAATGTCTGTCCGGATGCATCTGATAATCGAAAGTGACTGAATCTTGGATTTTTCGCATCAGTGAACCGGTCTAAAAAATGAGCGCTTCCCTCTAAACGAATCGAGTCAAAGGTAAACCCTATACTGTCCGTGGTGTATCGGGCTAAATATGTACTAAGTGTATCGGGTTTTGTAGCATTTAATCGGTTGTTTTTTTTATGTGTCGGTTGAATGGCTTCGAACCGCTTAATTGGTTTAGTAGAACCTGATGTGCATCCAACAGTTAACAACATCATAAGTATGATTAGTCGAACCGCGTTGAGTTTTTTAGTGAGTTTCATTTTGTAGGACAATTTTAACCATTTCTTGGAAAATTTTAAGGTCACTTTTGTTATTTTTGTAAAAAAACTTACATGAAAAAATTCTGCTTGTATCTTTCGATTTTATTACTTCTTTCCGCATGTGCAACTCAGGTTCCGTACACTAAATTAGTTCGAGATGAATTTTCCCTTGATTCTGAAGAAAAATTGGCTAAGGTTCAATTTTATATTTCCCATACCATTGTAATGGATGAAGAAGTGAAAAATGAAAATTCTACCACAACATCTAATGGAACACTAATAAACAGTTCAAGTACAAAAAAAGAGTCGGTTATTATTCAGGCAGGTACACCGTGTGTTTTTGATTCATATGGTACAAAAGATGAGCTATTAGTTCGCTTTGAAACTGGCGAGGGGAAAGTACTCAGCTTCAACACTAAAAATGAATCGACTTCAAGATATTATTTTAATGTTGATTGGAATCAAGCGGGTGGTCCGAGAATTGAATATGGTGGGGTTACATATAAAATCGATGTCATGCGAGGTAGTCCTCGTTCTGCACATATAAAAGTAGCCAAAAAGAAACTCGAGAAAGTGAAACGCAAGGATCGTTTTGTTCGAGGAATGAAAGTGAAATAAGAACATTAAGCCATTCGAAAGAATGGCTTTTTAATTAATTGTGATACGTGTTATGAAAAAATTATTAATCTTAATCGTGCTTACTCAGGGAGTATTTTTCGCACAAAAAAAGACTGAGCCCAAAGAAGTTGCTAAACAGCTCTATGATGCAGGGACAGTATCCGCATTAAGTTTTCGGATGGTTGGACCCGCTCTTACCTCAGGTAGGGTAGCAGATATCGCCGTTCATCCAGCCAATAAGGATTTATGGTATATCGCGGCAGCGAGTGGTGGTGTATGGATCACCAAGAATCATGGCATCACCTTTCAGCCAATTTTCGATGGCTACGGAAGTTATTCTATAGGTTGCGTGGAACTTTCTCCATCGAATCCAACTACCGTTTGGGTAGGGTCGGGAGAAAATAATAACCAACGTTCGGTAAGCTATGGTGACGGGGTGTATAAATCAGTTGATGGCGGTAAGTCGTTTACGAACATGGGACTCAAACAATCCGAGCACATCGGAAGTATTGTAATTCACCCAACGAACGATAATGTATTGTGGGTTGCGGCGTATGGTCCCCTTTGGAGTAAAGGCGGAGAACGCGGCGTATATAAGTCTGTTGATGGCGGTAAAACTTGGAAAAGAACCTTGTTTGTATCGGATGATACAGGAATTGCAGAAGTAGTTATCGATCCAAGCAATCCTGAAATTCTGTATGCCTCTGCACATCAACGGCGTAGACATGAATGGACGTATATCGGAGGAGGACCTGAATCTACGCTGTATAAGTCTACCGACGGCGGGGAAACCTGGCGTGAAATTGCCACGGGATTACCAAAATTAGACATGGGAAGAATTGGCCTTGCAGTATCACCTGCTGATCCGAATTGGATTTATGCGATTGTTGAAGGTCGCAATGATAAAGGCGGTGTTTATTTGAGTACCAATAAAGGGGAATCTTGGGCAAAGCAAGGTGGTTTTTCAACCAGTGGAAACTACTACCAAGAAATTTTTTGTGACCCATTAAATAAACGTAAAGTATTTGCTATGGACACCTACATGCATCATTCAGAAGATGCCGGTGTTACCTTTAAGCCAACGGGTGAATCACACAAGCACGTCGACAATCACGTCATTTGGATTGACCCAGCGAATACCGACCATTGGTTGGTAGGTTGCGATGGTGGAGTTTATGAAACGTATAGTCATGCCAAGGAATGGCGGTTTTTTGACAACCTACCCATTACGCAATTTTATAAGGTAACTACAGACAACGATTATCCATTTTATAACATATACGGTGGAACCCAAGATAATAATTCCATGGGTGGTCCTTCAGGCACAACGAATGTTAGTGGGATATTAAATACGGATTGGTTTATTACGAATGGGGGAGATGGATTTGAGTCGGCAACGGATTGGAGTAATCCAAACATTACATATGCCCAAGCGCAGTACGGTTGGTTAGTTCGTTACGATAAGCAAAGTGGAGAGAAAGTTCCGATTCAACCAATGCCCGCTAAAGGTCAGCCTGGGTATCGTTGGAACTGGGATGCGCCATTGCTCGTTTCTAAACATGATGCTTCTACCTTGTATTTCGCAGCGAATAAGGTGTTTAAGTCTGCCAATAAAGGAGATGATTGGACCGAAATTTCACCAGATTTAACGCGACAATTGGATCGCAATAAAGTTCCCGTCATGGGTCAGGTTTGGAGCATTGATGCAGTCATGAAGAATGCATCTACTACCGTTTATGGTAATGTAGTGGCCTTGGATGAATCGCCTCTTAAAAAAGGAGTACTCTTTGCGGGTACAGACGATGGCTTAATTCAAGTTTCACAAAATGAGGGTAAGGATTGGAAAAAGATCGATGCCATTCCAGGGGTTCCAGCTCAAACTCGGGTGAATATGTTGACGGCATCGCGATTTAATGATCAAGTGGTTTATGCGGCATTTAATAACCAGCGTAACGGTGATTTCAAACCGTATGTGTTTAAGTCATCGGATCGTGGAACTACTTGGACTTCCATTTCGAGTAATTTACCTGAACGAGGAACGGTTTACTGCATTAAGCAAGATTTTAAAACACCCAATTTGTTATTTGTTGGAACAGAGTTTGGGGCATATTTTACCACCGACGAAGGACAACATTGGACAAAACTAAGTGGCTTACCAACCATTGCGGTGTATGATTTAGATATTCAAGAGCGGGAATGCGATTTGGTCGCTGCAACGTTTGGACGTGGATTCTATGTGTTAGATAACTACAGTCCGCTTAGGGGCTTAACAACAGAGGTGCTGAATAAAAAAGCACACCTTTTTGATACCGAAGATGCCTTGTTGTATGTTCCAGCGGATCCGCTCGGATTGGAAGGTACAGGATTTCAAGGGCATAACATGTGGGCCTCGGAAAATCCTTCCTTTGGTGCCGTATTCAACCTTTACCTCAAAGACGACATTCAATCGCTGAAAAGTAAACGTCAAGAAAAAGAGAAGGCGCTTGAAAAGGATAAAAAAGACGTGACTTACCCATCGATGAATGAATTGCGTGCAGAGATTCAAGAAACACAAGCAACATGTATTTGGGCTATTTCTAATGAAGCAGGTAAAGAGATTAAGCGTTTTACTACAACGCCTGCAAAGGGTATTTCTCGTGTCACATGGAATTTGAGAAGTAATCCAACAACCACAGTGAATGGCGGTAACAATGGATTTTTAGTGCCGGCTGGTAACTATTCGCTGGAAGTTTATATGGTAAGCAATAAAGGAATAGACACCTTGGTGAAGAAGCATGTATTCAATGTGAAGGCATTGAGCAATCAAACGTTAATTGCAAAAAATCCTGAAGAGCTAAATGCATTCAGAAAAGAGGTAGCAGAAGTGAGTAGAAAAGTTAGCGGCGTAGGAGAAATCATTCAGGAGTTTAGCACGCAGCTTGGGTTAGTTGAATCCGCTTTATTGAATTATCCAAATACAGATATTAGCATGTTACGAGAAATAAAAAACTTAAGTCTTGGATTAGATTCTTGTAAGCTTATTATGTACGGCGATGAGTTGTTAACTAAACATGAATTTGAATCAGCACCGAGTATGACGGGACGTTTGGGCATGGTGGAGTATATGTTGTATGATAATACCTCAGGGGTATCCAATACGCATCGAGCGAATTTAGCTGCTGTAAAGGAAGAATTTATTGGGGTTTCAGTCCGAATTAAACAAATGCTTACCACGTTTTATGGAATAGAAGAGCGATTAGCACAAGTTCCAATTCCGTATACCAAATCTAGAGGACTGCTCTGGAAGGAGGAATAAGGTGCTGGAGTAAACCATGCGTTCGTTCAGGTAATAAGTTGGGTGATATGTTATGTAGGGGATAGTTTTCCGTAGGAATGCTTCTATTCCTAAATTACATGTCGAAACAAATTTTTTTATCCTTAAATCGGGAGTTACTACTTCATGGCTATAATCTTCGCCTTAAATTAAACAGAGAAGAGGAACGCGTATTAAATTATCGCAATGGAATTCGTGCAGCCATCAAGGGTGAAACGAACCTTTCTGAA
>JBEIDV010000014.1:0-22095 GCA_040383285.1 Crocinitomicaceae bacterium
AAAAAGAGATTTAAAAAGGCGCACGATCGAAATCGAATTAAGCGTTTAATCCGTGAAAGCCTTCGTAGAGAAAAAGCGCCGTTGTTAGCACACGCAGCGCGTGAAAATCTTAAAATTCTATTCAGTATCGTTTATCTTTGGGAGGAAATCCCTGCGGATGACCTCATCGAACAAAAAATTAAAAAATTAATATCTCGTATATGCGAACTTTCCTAAATCAGTGCCTTTTTTTCATATCGTTTTTGTTTTGCTTCGGAACTTATGGGCAATCCGAATCCTTTGAAGAACTTAAAAGTTTGGAATTAATGGACCAAATCTATGAGCATCTTGATATGTATTTTGTAGATGAAGTAGCACACGGGAAATTATCAAAAACGGCAATCGATGCCATGCTCAAAGAATTAGATCCATATACGGTATATTATCATGAAGCGAACATTGAGGACTATCGCTTGATGACCACCGGTCAATATGGAGGAATCGGTGCCTTAATTGGAACCATGGATAATGAGATTTACATTACAGACCCATATGAAGGGAATCCGGCACAAAAAGCGGGATTGCAAGCTGGAGATAAAATTTTACGAATCGATAAAAAATCGTTTTCGGGTAAAACCGTCGAAGAAGCCTCTAATGCGCTAAAAGGCCCGAAAGGAACGCAGGTAAGCCTAGAGGTTGAGCGTAACGGAAAAGCAATTGTGGTTGACGTGATGCGCGATGAAATAAAAATCCCAGATATACCTTATGCTGGCATGCTTTCCGAAAAAACAGGGTATGTGTCCTTAAGCAGTTTTACACAAACTGCTGGGGAAGAGGTTAAAAAGAATATCCAAGAACTTCAATCGAAAGGCATGAAAAACATGATTCTAGACCTTAGGGGAAATGGCGGGGGTCTATTAATGGAAGCAGTTAAGATTGTCGGTTTTTTTGTTCCGAAAGGTCAAGTAGTGGTTACCACCAAAGGGCGTTCAAAACAAGAAAACATGGTGTATAAAACCTTAGAGGCTCCGATTGCAGAAAAATTGCCATTGGTTATATTGATTGACGAAGGGAGCGCCTCCGCCAGTGAAATTGTAGCGGGTGCATTGCAAGATTTGGATCGTGCCGTTGTGGTTGGAAACACCAGCTACGGGAAGGGATTGGTTCAACGCACCTTCGACCTTAAATACGGCTCGAAAATGAAACTAACCATTGCAAAGTATTACACACCTTCAGGCCGTTGTGTGCAACGATTAGAATATTATGATGATGCCAATGGTGGTAAACCTACTGAAATTGCAGACAGCCTCTTACAAAAATTCACCACCAAAAATGGCCGACAAGTTATAGATGGTAGAGGGATAGAACCGGATATTAAAATCGAAGACTCTGTTTACAGTGATTACACCCGCACCCTGATTAATAAACATCACATCTTTCATTATGCCACAACATTTCGCAATACACATCCATCGATTACTTCTGCTGAAACGTTTGAAATGTCAACTGACGAAATAGAGGAATTTCGAGGCTACCTAAAAAACAAAGGATTTGTTTACACATCCCCCGAATTAAGAGCACTCGAGCGAATTAAAGTGGAATTAGAAAAAAAACAACAATTCCAATCAGTCTCCTCAGAGTTTAGTGCATTAAACGACAAATTAATTAATGCCACAAGCACGTATTTTGAGTTGAATAAACCAGAAATCAAGGGCTTATTAGAACATGAGATCATTGGACGTTACTATTTTCAAAAAGGGCAAAACATTTATGCGTTTAAATCAGATGAAGTTGTAACGAGAAGTGTTGAGATTCTAACCAATGAGGTGCTCTATAAATCAACCTTACATATCAAATAAACAGGGCATTGCGGTTTTTAAAGAAACACTTAGATTCAATTTACTTCTATTTAAGTCTTAGCTTCTTAGTTGGCTTGACCTGCAGCAAGTTTTTAATGTCGGTCTCGCTAATTTTACATGCCTTTTTGTTCATAATCGTGGGGAATTACAAAGAATTTTGGCAGCGACTTCTTTCAAACAAATGGCTTTTTATCCTCTTAGCGTTTTGGTGTTTGCATGCATTGAGCCTTATTTGGAGTGCTGACCTTAACGAAGGTTGGGATGGAATTCGGGTGCGGATTTCCCTTGTTTCTTTGCCCCTACTATATATTGGAACACTTTCATTCAAGCAACAACAAATTATAACATATACGAAGGTCCTGATGCTTGCAATCGTTGTTGTTATTGGTTTAAATGTGATTCATTATGGCGTGTTGATTCAGAATAATTTGGCCTTGGATATCCGTCAACTCAGTTGGTTTGGGTCACATATTCGATTTGGGATTTTAGTATCGTTCTCTGGTATCCTTGCTTTTAACCTTTGGAAAAAAAAGTTTTTACCTACACTATTGCTTTTTGCTTACTTAATTCTTATTGGAATATATACCATCTATAGTCAAACCTTTAGTGCCATAATTAGCGCTTCTTTCGTACTACTTGTTATCGGATATGACTTAATACGGTCGATGCGTTTTTCACGTATAATTGGTATCGGATTTATAGTTGTCGTGGGTGTTGCAGGAGCCGTTACAATTAAGTTTATTGCTACACCTAATCCTGCATGTGGAACCTTTGAGTCCGACGACGAGGCACGTAAGGCGTGGGCCTTGCGCTCTGATTTTCCCTTAGATAGTTTAGACCGAAAAGGACAGGGACTAACACGCACGGCAGAACGGTATTTATGTGCTAACGAAGTGGCACTTACGGCAACATCTATTCAAAAACTAAGTAAAGAAGACGTGTTAAATATTGAAAATGGCTTTACCAGCCGGCATTCGGCTAATGGAGGGATTTGGAGTCGCCTTGAAGAATTAAAATTTGAACTGCATGAAGCCAAAGACCCAAATGGACATTCGCTGCTGCAACGCTTCGCCTATTGGAAAACGGCATGGGCGGTAATTAATGACCATCCGTGGCTTGGGGTTGGCATCGGAGACATCAACCGTGAAATGGAAAATAAATACAACGAAACAGGCTCGTCACTTAAACCCGAAAACCGAAACCGCAGTCACAACATGTATTTAACCACTTGGATGGGTGTTGGGGTCATCGGGGTATTACTTTTGTTATGGGGTATCTGTTATTTCGGATGGATTGGATTCAAAGAACAACACCTGGTTCTCTTGGCCTTTAGTGTAATTGTATTTTTCACCATGTGTTTAGAGGATAGTCTTGAAACACAGGCTGGAGCATCATTCATCGGATTTTTTATTGCGATTTTATGCGGACAAAACGCAAGAACCGCGTGGACCACTAAAAATTACTAATTTCGCAGGTATGTCAATTGAAGTTAAGCACTTAACTAAGTTTTTTGGAGAACAAGCCGCAGTAAACGATATTTCGTTTGAAATCGGTAAAGGAGAAATCGTAGCATTTTTAGGGCCAAATGGTGCAGGAAAATCCACTACAATGAAGATGATTACAGGGTACATACCTGCAAGTTCAGGCTCAATAAAAGTGAACGGCATAACCGTAGATGTTGACGACCTTGAAACACGAAAAATCATTGGGTATCTTCCAGAGAACAACCCCTTATACCTTGACATGTATGTCAAAGAATATCTTCACTTTGTGGGGTCTATTTATAAAATAAAAGACTTAAAGAATCGAGTGAATGAAATGATCCAAATGGTTGGATTGGAATTAGAACAACATAAAAAGATTGGCGCGCTTTCTAAAGGATACAAGCAACGGGTGGGGCTCGCACAAGCCTTTATTCACGACCCCGAAGTATTAATTTTAGATGAGCCAACCTCTGGACTCGACCCCAATCAATTGGTGGAAATTCGGGAATTGATTAAAACGATTGGAAAAGAAAAAACCATTATGCTCTCAACGCATATTATGCAAGAAGTTGAAGCCATCTGTGACCGTGTAATAATCATTAACAAAGGGAAAATCGTTGCCAACAATAACCAGCAAGCCTTAGATTCAAGCCCCGAAGTACTGACGATTTACATAGAATTTGAAGGTGCAGTAAGCAGCCAACTTCTTTCAAAAATACCGGGCGTAACCACGGTTAAAGCCTTAGGTAATGGATGGTTAATTGAAGGGGTAACGGACCAAGACCTCCGTAAGAATGTTTCAAAGAAAGCCCAAGAAGCGGGGTGGTTAATTATGACCTTGAAACTCGAGAAAAAGAGCTTAGAGGCGGTATTCAAGGAATTAACAAAAAACTAGGATGAATTTTATTGAAGAAATGACATGGCGAGGTATGATACATGATATCATGCCAGGAACTGCTGAAGCGCTAAGTAAAGGGATGTGTAGTGGATATATCGGATTCGATCCAACCGCAGATTCGCTGCATATTGGGAGTTTAGTGCAAATCATGACGCTGGTACATTTTCAGCGTGCAGGACATAAGCCCATCGCCTTAGTTGGAGGTGCCACAGGAATGGTAGGTGATCCATCTGGAAAATCTCAGGAACGAAATTTATTAGACAAGGAAACCCTAGATCACAACATTAACGGCGTAAGGGAACAACTAACACACTTTTTGGATTTCGACGGACCGAATGCGGCTGAATTAGTAAACAACTATGACTGGTTTCAAAACATGTCCTTTTTAGATTTTATTAGAGATGTAGGAAAACACATTAGCGTCAATTACATGATGGCCAAAGATTCGGTAAAATCCCGCTTAGAAACCGGCATGTCGTTTACCGAGTTTTCATATCAATTAGTTCAAGGATATGATTTTTATTATCTAAACCAACATAAAAATTGCATTGTTCAGCTTGGAGGCTCTGACCAGTGGGGAAATATCGTTACCGGTACTGAACTCATTCGAAGAAAATCGGGCGGGGAAGCGTATGCAGTAACTACACCACTCATCAAAAAAGCAGATGGTAGTAAATTCGGGAAAACCGAAGGCGGTAATGTTTGGTTATCAAAAGAACGCACTAGCCCATATAAATTTTACCAATATTGGCTCAACACCAGTGATGCGGACGCACAAAATTACATTCGCATATTTACCTTATTATCTAAATCGGAAATTGAACATTTAGAAGGCCAACATCAAGAAGCCCCTCATTTACGTATCTTACAAAAAGCACTCGCTGAAGACATTACAAAACGTGTTCATGGAGAAAAAGAACTTGAGGCAGCAATTAATGCCTCTGAAATCCTGTTTGGAAAAGCAACCAAGGAAAGCCTGCAACAGCTTTCTACAGACGATTTCTTGGCGGTATTTGAAGGTGTTCCACAAGCCATTGTATCGAAATCCTTGATTCATGATGGGTTATCCATCGTTGATGCCCTGGTAAAAGAATCGAGTTTCCTTTCATCAAACGGAGAAGCGCGGCGGGAATTAAAGGCCAATGCCATTTCTGTGAACAAGGAAAAAGTAGATGAATCATTCGTTTTAAATGACAGTCATTTGTTAAATAATCAATTCATCTTGCTCGGTAAAGGAAAAAAAACCAACTTTATTCTACGGTGCCAGTAACCATTTCGTGGCACAATCATTGATTTAACAATCGAAAATCATTGCCATGAAAACAACACGTTATTTTATTGGGCTTGCATGCTCTTGCATCCTATTACTTTCTGCGAGTAACACCCCGGAATATCCTGAAATTGAAAATGAATCGTTCAAGATTGGAGAAAAGTTAAGGTATCGAATTAGTTATGGTTTTATTGATGCAGGCGAAGCTACGCTTGAAACGAAATATACCGACAAGAAGGGGGATAATCGAAGTTTATATCATGTGGTGGGCATTGGAAAAACCTTAGGCGCATTTAATTCCGTTTTCAAAGTAGATGACCGGTATGAATCTTACATCGACAAAAAAAGCATTATGCCTTGGTATTTTGTGCGGCGTGTGGATGAAGGTGGATATAAAATAAAACAAGATTATACGTTCAAACACAACATAGAGAAGGTGGATAATGGGAAAGGGAAAACCTTCAAAACCCCCATGGGCGTACAGGACATGATTTCATGTTTTTATTATGCCCGCACCCTGGATTTCAAAAACATAAAAAAAGGAAAGGTGTTCTCAATTCCGTGTTTCATGGATGATGAACTCTTTACCTTAAAAATCAAGTATAAAGGAGATGAAGAAATCAACCTTCGTAAAGGAACCTTCAAATGCATGCGCTTCGTACCCGTGGTTCAAACCGGTCGATATTTTAAACATGAAGATGATGTTAGCTTTTGGGTAACAAAAGATAAAAACCGCATTCCGGTGTTAATCAAGGCAAAAATACCCGTAGGCAATGTAAAGATGCACCTGGTTGGGTGGTATGGTCTTAGAAACGAATTAAGCAGTAAGGTTAAATAATCAACATGGCGTCGCCATATGAATAAAACCGATATTTCTCTTTAATTGCTTCATGATACGCCTGCATCATTAAGTCATGACCTGCAAATGCAGAAATCATCATTAACAAGGTAGATAAGGGTGTGTGAAAGTTTGTTATTAAACAATCTGCGACCATAAAATCATATGGCGGAAAAATGAATTTGTTTGTCCATCCGTCAAAGGGTTTCAACATACCCTCCGTGGAAACGGAAGATTCAATTGCACGCATACTTGTTGTACCAACAGCACACACTTTTTTCTTATTCCGTTTCGCTTCATTCACGATGTTCGCTGCTTTTTCAGGAATGATCACCTGCTCTGAATCCATCTTGTGTTTTGTAAGGTCTTCTACTTCCACCGAACGAAACGTTCCTAATCCCACGTGTAATGTTAACTCAGCGAAATTTATCCCTTTCAATTCTAAACGCTTCAATAATTCACGCGAGAAATGCAATCCTGCCGTTGGAGCAGCAACCGCACCTTCTTCTTTAGCGAAGATGGTTTGATACATTTCCTCATCCATTGGTTCTACCTCTCGTTTGATATATTTTGGAAGGGGTGTTTCACCAAGTTCTGTGATAATTTTCTTAAACTCCTCATAGGGTCCGTCAAACAAGAATCTCAAAGTTCGTCCACGCGATGTGGTATTGTCGATTACCTCAGCTACGAGCGAATCGTCTTCTCCAAAATATAATTTGTTTCCGATCCTAATTTTTCGTGCAGGATCAACTAAAACATCCCATAAAAAACTCTCACGATTCAATTCACGAAGTAAAAAAACCTCAATTTTAGCTCCAGTTTTTTCCTTGTTTCCATACATACGCGCAGGAAAAACTCGCGTATTATTTAGAATCATCACATCGCCATCATCAAAATAAGAAAGTACATCCTTGAATAACTTGTGTTCTATTTTACCAGTTTTGCGATGCACTACCATCAATCGACATTCGTCACGATTTTCTGAAGGGTATTCTGCAATTAACTCTTGGGGAAGATCGAAGCTAAACTCCGATAATTTCATTTTACTCATATATTCTAAATAGGGTGCAAAGATACAACCCTAAACTAGCGTTTGTCAAGTTTTCGCGGAGGTATTTTGTATTTCCTTGAAAATACTGACTAAAATCAGTAAAAAACACATCAATCATCATTCTTTAAAAAATGGAATAAGAAGAATTTTGATAAAAAAAGTATGAACATAGAAAAACACTTAGAAAGCGAGTATAACCGATTCGGACTTATTGCAGTGCTTATCTTACTCGTTGGTTGTATGGGCGGAATCACCGTTGGAATGGGAGCAATTAAAGATACGTGGGCATTAATCCTGGTAGTTTTACCTACGATGTTAACCTTGAGCTTATTGCTCGCCGTGGCGCCCATGAAATGGATCTATCGAGCAGCTAGTATTTCCGTTGCCATCGATGTATTGCTGATTATCTATTATTTAGTGAAGTAATCGCACTGGAACTAATAAGCCCGCTGATTATTCTGGGATTTTTATGCGTTGTCCCACACGAATGGTATCTGAAGTAAGTCCATTGGCTCGTTTTATAGCCGCGACTGTCGTATGATATTTACTAGCAATTGCCGATAAGGTATCCCCTGATTTAACCACATAATATGTACTCGGTTTAGGGGTGGGTTTGGGTGAATTAGGTTCTGCTGTTGTTTCATTATATACTTTAGAAGGAATGTGCAATGCTTCTATATTGGGTTCACTGTTCAATCGGTTTAAGGTATTTATAAATGATGTATACAACAGCCCCCCCTTCACTTGATACCCTATTTTCGTTAAATGAATATGATCGGTTTTGGCATACCCCAACGTGGCCCAGGTACGAATCGTATTTAACCCGCCCGATAAATCATACCAGTTCCAAAATAAACAATCGTTCTTTCTGGCTAAACTATCCATCAGATCGCGAAACAAAACACCCGCGGTAATCGGATGTTTTTTATAATATAAATCTTGGGTGCTTGTTAATACAATCAATACCTCTGGAACCATCGATTTCCACCACCTGATCGCTTTTTCTACCTCTTTTGACAAGGTTGGCTCAATGCGATTTTCATACAAAATATCATTCGTTCCAAAATCCAATATAACGATGTCCGGTTTAATTAATGGAAGCTGTTCTGGTAATTTCTCCAAGATTAAAATAGACCGGAACGCTGCGGCTCCAACACCGGTTGAATGATAGACTATGCCATGGTTTTCTTCATGTTCTATATTTATGCCGTAAAAACGAAATCGAATTCCTTTAGTGTTTTTAATGGGAATCAAGGTAATTGTTTTGATGGAATCCGCCCAAGAAAACTTCAACCCTTGTGGAACGTATTCGATACCCTGCGTGATTAACTTGTTGTTTATATAAATAGCTACATCAAATGAAAGCGAATCATTCTCAAAAAGAATTTGTACCTGATTGTTTGCTTTTTCAATGGGAGCTTTCATTGAAAACACTAAGGAGGAGGCAGAATCACTTGTTTCTACCACCATGCCACAGACCCCCAAGGGGAGGCCTTCCTTTTTTCCTTGATAACTTTTATTGTAGGACCATTTACCTGTGTAGGTAGAAGAATAATTAATGGAAGAATAGGTGTTCGCTGCACCATAATGGAACAACAAGCCCCTACCACCCGATCCAAAACGTTCATGGAATCGATTTCTGGCAATGGTCGTAGGATTTTCAGCCTGTATGTGGCTTCCACCATAATGAAGTATAACCAATTTATTGGAATCAACGGCATCGAACTGTCGTTTTAAGCGACTTAAGGTTGCTGAACTATATCCTTGTATATAGGCAAAAGAAGAGTCGATCTTAAGTTCGGCTGGAAGCTGAGCGAAACATGACAAAACAAAAAGAGAAAAAACAACCGCTATACTTCTCATTCCGCATTAAGACTGTCAGGTAATACCGGAGTTTCATCGGACGGATTAGGTTCTATTGGTGCAGGAGGAGGCACATACACCCCACTTTGTGTAGTCAATCTTCGCATCATACCAATCGTACCTTTACTCATGGCCGCATACATACCGACCGCAAAGACGATGTCATTTATGTTATTCTCTTTAATGATCTTCGTTAAATTCTGTTTCGAATATCTTAAATCAACCACCCATATTTCTTGGTAATGGTTCACTAAAAAAACCGCGAAGGCATTACCCATGGAGTTTTTGATAACAACTGCTTTCTTTCCATTTTTAATTCCGGTTTGAATTCGAATCAAAGGCTCATCTCCTCCTAAAAAAGTAGAATAGGTATTACCACCTGAACTGCTCTCATAAAACACCTTAGTTTTTGAAGGTTTATCCGTATTGTACGGACCGAATTTAACCGCCTCGGTTTGAACCTTCGGTACCCAATATTCCATGGTGTCGGGGTGGGCACGGACGGTTGGATCCTGTGTATGTTGGTACATTGTACCTAAGAAATTATACTTTACCTTCTTTGTCATTTTTTCCATTGGCACAGCCTCTAAGCCTGCCGCTTTGCAAAAGGCAACATATCCATAATAGGCCCCCAAAGGTTTCCAATGGTGGTCAGTCCCGAAGTACAGCTTGGTATTCGAGTGTTCATTTAATTCATTAAACACATCACAAAAAATAGCCCCATCTTTCAGGTTGTTTTTAATTGCCAACAACGTACGCTTGTTTTGACTGTTATAATGTGCATATTTTTCTACCGGAATAAAGGCTGAAGACAAGGGGGCCACCGCAGAAAATACCCGAACGCCTTTGAAAGTGCGAGCGTACTCATTAACCATTTCGGCAAAATACTTTGACATGGCCGGACTACCCCCTCCCATAGGATACACACAGCCATCGATGATCAGCATGGAACCCGCATACTTTTCTTCGAATTCATCCAGAAAATCCATTTGATTATTGGAACTGTCTGCGGACTCACCTTGAGGTTTCGCTCGCTTCTTCGGAAGTACGACTACCCGTTCACTATTTTTAAGATTAAATCCTTTAGCGGCATGAAAGTAATCCGTTGAGGAAATAAAACTCGTTCTGAATGGGAAATGATCGTCAATATATTTATCCACTTGTTTAGTCCATGTCCCCGCTAAATATTCTTTTGAATTAAAGCGTGGAAAGGTTGCCAATTTACGTTTTTCGTTGTCTGATTTAACCGCCTTTGGCATTAAGAAGTAGGCCAACGGGAATCCCAATACAAAAATGAAAAACAAGAAAACGTTTATCTTTTTATCCATCAGAATCTCGTATATAGAAAGGGGTTAAACGTTGCATTGACCAGTAGCATAGTTGATAACACCAATAGGAATGCATTAGCGAATGGCCTTATATAAGCATACTTGACTTCCATTCGATTCCTAACGGGGTGGTCTTGCGTATAGATTTCATCCCATGGAATACATAAAACAATGACTAATATAAACCAAAATACATGTGTTGTAATATCTGACAAAAACCCTGGATTTATTGCATGTTTTGAATAGAACAAATTCCCAATAAAGTAGCTTAGCTGGTTGAAATCCACGAAGTAAAAAATCGCTCTACTGAACACGATTAAAACTAAGGTATAGCCATGTTTAAGAAAGCGGGGAGTTTTGTCTAATATAAACTTAAAGTGTTTTTCTAACACCATAAGTACACCGAAATACGTTCCCCAGAGAGCGAAATTCCAATTTGCTCCATGCCAAAAACCAGTCAAAAACCAGACGATTAATATGTTTCTGTCTTGGTGTTTTCGATTCCCTCCAAGCGGGATATACACATAGTCTCTAAAAAATCGTCCTAAAGAAATATGCCATCTGCGATAAAAATCTCCTACTGAAATAGCCGCATAGGGATGCCTGAAATTCTCGTGAAAATCAAACCCGAATAATTTGGCTAAGCCGATTGCCATGTCTGAATATCCTGAGAAATCAAAATACAACTGAATTGAAAACATCGCAATTCCAAACCATCCCTCATAAGATGACAAAGAATACAATTGCGTATCGAGGTATTTGTCTACCAATACTCCCGCTACATTCGCAATCGCTACCTTTTTAAACAAGCCAATACAAAACCTGGTAACACCATCACTCATCCTCGACCAATCTATGGTTCGTTTCTCCACCTGTTCAGAAATCTGACTGTAACGAACGATTGGGCCCGCAACTAAGTGCTGAAACAAACTAATAAACATTAAAAAGTTTAGGGGATTGCGTTGGGCCTTAATCTCTCCACGGTAGATATCCACCACATAAGAAATTACCATGAACGTATAAAATGAAATACCCACCGGTAAGGAATTTTGAGGGCGATCAAAGGGAAGCGGAAACAAATAATTGAGGTTGTCATAAATAAATCCACCATATTTATAGGCCACTAATAGCCCGATATTGACTACAATACTGGCTATTAATCCAACCTTCGCCCACGGAGTTCCTCGTTTTTTTTCAATGTAAAGTCCGGTAGAGTAGTCAAATAATGCGGTAAAAACCATCAAAAAGATCCACATGGGTTCTGCCCACGCATAAAACACTAGAGAAAAAATCGTAAGAAAGATGTTTCGGAAGAGGTCGTTCTTGGTCGAATAATGAAATAACAGACTCAAGGGTAGAAACAAGTAGAGAAAGGTCAAACTTGAAAATACCATAGGCGTCGAATTCGATTAAATTTAGGACAACGAATTTAACCACATTCTACGGAAGAAAAAAATTCTAGGCGGCTCGGTGTACAATACCCCAAGGAAAATCTACGTAATAATCAGTTTTTTCTAGCAACCGCACGTTCTGCCGCAAGTACGATATCCGTTGTTTCCAGGTGATATTTTTTTAACAACTCATTGGGTGTGCCACTTTCGCCAAACGTATCATTAACCGCTACAAATTCTTGCGGAGCCGGACTACTTTTAGCCAATACTTGAGCAACGGCATCACCAAGGCCACCATTCATCATATGTTCTTCGGCCGTAACCACACAGCCTGTTTTAGCTACAGAACTTAAAATCGCTTGGGTATCTAATGGTTTAATGGTATGCATATTAATCACCTCAGCAGAAATTCCTTTCTCCGCTAACAGTATTTGAGCCTCTAAGGCTTTCCATACCATGTGTCCGCATGCGATAATGGTAACATCTGTCCCTTGAACCAAAAGGTCAGCTTTTCCGATTTGAAATACCGCATCTTCCGGTGTGAAAATTGGAACGGATGGTCTTCCGAATCGCAAATAAACGGGTCCATCCCATGCGGCAATGGCTAAGGTAGCTTGAAGCGTTTGGTTGTAATCTGCGGGTACTACAACCGTCATATTGGGAAGCATTCGCATCATACCGATATCCTCTAATACCTGGTGGGTTGCTCCATCCTCGCCGAGCGTAAGCCCAGCATGAGAAGCACAAATTTTTACATTTTTACGCGAATACGCTATACTTTGACGAATTTGGTCGTAGACGCGTGACGTAGAAAAATTGGCAAAGGTTCCGGTAAATGGAATTTTACCACCAATCGTCATTCCTGCGGCAATGCCAATCATGTTAGCTTCAGCGATTCCAATCTGAAAAAAACGATCGGGATGATTTTTCTGAAACGCGTCCATTTTCAATGACCCTGTAAGGTCGGCACACAATGCCACAACATCAGGGTTGGTTTCCCCTAATATTCGTAACCCTTCACCAAATCCAGAGCGCGTATCTTTATTTCCAAATGTCTTTAATTCCATAACCTTAATTTAATTTAATTGAGTTCGTTTTATTGCTAGTAATTGTAAATGACTTTTCACGGGTGTAACCACTGGATTTCATTTCTTTAGTTCGATAAACAATGGTATAACTACCTGGTTGCAAAAGTAATTGGCCCATATTCGTACGTTCTGAGAAATTATAAACCCAAACCAATTCTTTTGCATTGTTGTTTACAAAGAGCTGTGCTATCATCGGTTTTTCGAAAGAAAAATCTAACTGCCCTGGAGCATCAATTAGAATGGTTTCTGTGTTTGATTGGGTTACTTCTACCGTTTTATAAATCCGAGGAAGCGTTAAGATTTCCAACTCGTAGGTTCCCACTAAGTACTTATTGATCTCCCCCATCAACTGATGATGGATGGTTTTTGGTTCATCGGTCGATGAAACTACCATGGCCACAGATTGCGCATAGATACTATTTGGGGTGGTCAATTTAAGCAGCCCTTGCGGTGCAGAAACACTAATCGTATTGTGAACATACTTTTTAAGGGTAATACTTGATTTATAAACACGTGGTATCGTATTAACGATCAAATCGTAAGTCAACGTAGGATCCAAAAACAAGGTATCCGGATTACCAAGCCTGTTTAATGTATGTACGAAGGTATATTTCAACTTAGTTGTCCCTGCTTCATAAAAAAACAAGGTCACATTTGTCTCTGTTGGTTTCCCCTTAATGTCGTTCAAATCAACTTGCACCGTTGTTTTTACCAATACCGTATTTAAAATATTTTTGAATACATTTCTAAACGACTCCTTATCTTCAGCATCCGTATAAGAACCAATGCAATTGAATTTATCTAGATAGGACATATCCATTCCTAGTCCAATCACAAAAGGGGTCACTTTAACTCCTTTTTCTTTCAGTTTTTTGGCTATAACACAGGGATCATTGTCACACGATTCAAGTCCATCCGTAATTAAAATAATTATGTTCCGAGAAATTGTGTCTGGGAAATCACCGGCAGAAGCTTCCAAGGAACGAGCAATTGGTGTTGCGCCCTTGGCCTCAATGGTTTTTATTTTTAGTTTAATTTGGTCAATGTTATTTATCCCAAAAGGCACCTCTAATTTCGTGTCATTACAATCCTGAGTTAAATTACTGTAAGGCGTCTGATGACCATAAACTCTTAGTGCAACTTCCGTATTTGGAACCCCACGCAACACCTCTAATTCTTGATTTAATACCTCACGTGCCGCTTGAATTCTAGTTTGACTACCCCAACTTGAATTCATACTATTGGAGGCATCAAGGATAAAAAGAATGCGTGTTGTTGGACTGGACTGACCAAAGGAAATGGTCAATACAAAGAAAAAAAGAATCAGTTGTAATCCCCTCACTTTTTAGTAATCACCAATGGTTTCTGATAATTGAGAAAGCGCATTTGCCAATTGTTCGTCATTTGGCGCAGAGCCATGCCACTTGTGTGTCCCCATCATGAAGTCCACCCCTTGACCCATTTCGGTTTTCATGATGATCATTTTTGGCATTCCGTTAGACTTGTTTGAATCGATTGAAGCGAAAACCTCGCGCATGTTTTCGAAGCTATGTCCATCCATGTGATATACATCCCATCCAAAGGCTGTCCATTTATCCGATATCGGCATAATTCCCATTACATCACTTACATCACCATCAATTTGACGGTTGTTATAGTCGATTATACCAATCAGATTATTTATTTTTTTACTTCCAGCGTACATTGCGGCTTCCCAAACTTGTCCTTCTTGTAATTCACCGTCCCCCATCAAACAGTAGACCATAGAGGCATCTCCTTGCATTTTTTTTGTAGTCGCTACTCCAATAGCTACAGAGAGTCCTTGACCAAGGGAACCGGAAGCCATTCTAATCCCGGGCAAATTTTTATCCACTGAGGGATGTCCTTGTAAGCGACTAGAAATCCTTCTAAACGTTGCTAATTCACTTACAGGGAAAAATCCACTTCGTGCTAAAACACTGTACCAAACAGGGGAGATATGGCCATTTGAAAGAAAAAACACATCTTCGTTTAACCCATCCATTGTAAAATTTTTCGCATCATATGTCAACCGCTCATTGTATAAAAAGCTTAATAAATCTGCACATCCCAATGACCCGCCAGGATGTCCAGAACTCACGGCGTGAACCATTCGTACTATGTCTCTTCTAACTTGTGATGCTAATGCTTGTAAATCTGCCATTACTTTTTTTTACAAAACTAATTTTTTAATGCATTCGTTGGGTTAATTAATTTTCTCCTGCAACTGAATTTAATTAGAATACGTCTGAGCATCCTATACACCTAAAATGAATCAAAACATTTTGGTAACTTCGTCTTCAAATTCAATTCATTATGAAACAATTATTCTTGTTTATATTGTTAACAGCGGGTGTGTTCTGTGCTAGAAGCCAAAAAAATCCTGCCGATAAACCGTTAAAAAAGGTTTACGGAAAAGAAGCGTTAAATGCATTTAAAAAAGACAATGGAAACCTTGATTTATTGTACTTTGCATACGATAATGGACTAAACATAATCCAAAATAATGGGGGTAAATCCTTAGAGAAATATCCCAAAGCACCGAGTACACCAATAATTCATTTTACCGATCTTGGTGTTAAGATAGAACCATTTACACAATATTTTCAAAGTGAGATTCCTAACCAGTTAATCGCTGTTAAGTCATTATACCAGTTACAATTGGAGTTCAACGCGAGCAAGAATTCAACACACTAATACCTTTCGAATGAAACATCTTTCAATCCTTATATTATCCGTTTTTTCTCTTGGCGTTTCATTTAGCCAAATGTTATTAACGGGACCCGATTTCCCGCAAACAAATCCGCTAAATTGCGCTGGAATTATTCCCCCAGCAGGTGGCACGAACTTCAGTGATGGGCCGGCTAATTATTTACCCAATATGGATGAAGTTATTACGTTCTGTCCAGACCTCACGCAAGGATCAAAAGTTTCTATTGCGTTTGCTACAAATATCGGATTTACGTTTAACGTAGATCCTAGCGATACCTTATATGTATTTGATGGTCCATCAACAGCTTCTCCTTTACTTGGCGCCTACAATTCAGGGTCACACCCTAACGGATTTTTTGTTCAAGCATCCTTTCAAAATAACCCAAGTGGTTGTTTAACCTTGCGGTTTAGATCGAATGGGAGTGCCGAAGGCACAGGTTGGGACGCGAATGTTGCCTGTGGAAACCCGCAACAACCATTTTTCCCTCACATGCATGCGTATGTAAATGGTACTGGGCCGGATGCATTAAATCCTGCGGATACAGGATACGTTGATGTTTGTTTTGGGGATAGTATTTTATTTGTTGCTGATCCTGCATTCCCATACGCATTAGAAGTTACAAATACTGGATATTCTCAAAATGTAGGAAATTGCAGTTACCAATGGACCATTGGCGGTGTAGGTCAATTCAACAATGACTCCATCTGGTTTACTCCACCCGCGCGAGCAGGATATTTTATTGACCTTAGAATCACGGATATTTTCCCTCAAATAAAACGAATTACGGCAAAAGTTAGGGTATCACAATTACCGAGCTTTGCCGGCACAGGTCCTTTCCAGGACACCGTTTGTTTGGGGCAAAATACGTTTTTAATTGGTGGCGTTACTCAACAAGATACCGTAGGAGTTGATATACCATTTGGAGAATTTGAAATCGGAGGAATTTTTGCGGGGTTAACCTTTTTACCAGACGGTAGCGGAGTTCAGTACCAAACAAACATTGGTATAACCGGATTCGACGACTCGACTACCATTACTGGGGCTGCAGACTTTGACCAAATGTGTATTGATATTGAACACTCATACATCGGAGATTTAGAAATTGCATTAACTTGTCCAAACGGCACAACTGTATCAATAATGAATGCATATAATTCGGGATTCGGGGTAGAATTAGTGCCTGGAGGTTGTGGAAGTGGGATTGGTACCTTTTTAGGTAATGACACCAATTTAGATGGTGGTGCTCCGGGTTCACCTGTTTGGAGCTATTGTTTTTCTCCTACACAAGCAACTTTTGGAACAATATGTACAGAAAATGCTGCGGGGAATACCCTTATCAACGCCTATGGATTCCCTTCCATGAATCCAAATGGGGTGTACCTCCCTGATGGAGATTTTAATAACTTTATTGGCTGTCCTGTAAATGGAAATTGGACCATTACAGTACAAGACAATCAAGGAATTGATGATGGATATATTTTCCAATGGGGTATCTATTTTAACCAGAGCTTATATCCAGATCAAGAAGGGTATCAAAATAGCGTGGTATCTGATAGTTGGACGAATAGCCCATCGATAATTTCAGGACAAAACGATACGGCGATTGTAATTCAACCCATTACACCAGGAACAAGTTATTACACCTACAATGTAGTCGATGATTTCGGGTGCCATTACGATACGACGGTAACCCTTGAAGTACTGCCATTACCTGCTATTTTTGGAGATACCATAACCTGTAATTTATTTCTACAAGTAACTGGAACATCATCCTATAATGGAGGGGTGTGGACCGCATCAGATACCGCTGTGCATTTTTCAAATATAGCCTTAGAAAACCCACTTATATCAACCACAATCCCCGGAATATATTCCGTTACATTTACTGATAATGCATGTAATAACTCGTTGAGCGCGAACATAGAATTCCCTCCATACGTATATGTGGACATCGTTGATTCATCCATTTGTAATGGCGCAACGATTGATTTAGTAGCAGCATCTATTAATTCTGGTACCATGCAAGGAGGATATAATCCACCGATTCAATTAACATGGAACAACGGATCTAGCGACAATTTTATCGTTGTAAATACAGCCGGACAATATTATGTGACGGCTAATAATTTGTGTCACACCTCCTCAGATACCTCTATAGTAACGATCAAACCATGTGATATCGAGGTACCAAATATAATCTCCTTAAATTCACAGGTTGGAAATAACTTGTTTACCATTGACCATGAGGGCGTTCAAGAATTTGAATGTGTTATCTTAAATCGTTGGGGTAATGTGATTTATTCTTTTACAGACCCTACCGGTTCATGGGATGGTAAAACTGGTGATGGCAAACTTGTTGAAGAAGGAACCTATTTCTACAGAATTTTCGCAACATTCGACGGTGGGATTGAAATCAAAAAACATGGTTTTGTCTATGTAGAATATTAAATCAATGCTCGCTGAACTCTTTTTCACCTTTGCTGTTGTATTTTTGTAAAAAATTTGAATGAAAGCAATTGGAATTAACGGATTTGGGAGGATTGGTAGATGTTTTACCCGTATCGCGTTAGAACGATCAGATCTATCGATTGCATTAGTTAATGATTTAACCGATGCAGAAACCTTAGCCCACTTACTCAAATATGATTCAGTTCATGGTCCGTTGCCTTACACCTTCGAATTAAAAGGCAATGAACTTATTTTTTCTAATGGAAAAAAGATTGTTTTTACTCAACACAAGGACCCTAAAGATATTCCATGGGCAGCTCATCAGGTTGATACTGTGATAGAATCTACCGGATTGTTCCTTACTAAGGAAAAAGCTGGATTACACCTTCAAGGTGGTGCAAAAAAAGTAATTATTTCAGCGCCTGGAGGTGATGAAGATATTCGAACAGTAGTTCTCGGAGTAAATGATAATTCATTAGAATCCACCGATGTTATTGTATCCAATGCATCGTGCACGACGAACAATGTGGCACCGCTAATTTCGGTGTTACTTGGATTAACTGAAATAGAAGTGGGTCACATATCAACGGTACACAGCTATACTTCTGATCAACGGCTACATGACGCGCCACATAAAGATCTTCGAAGAGCAAGGGCTGCGGTAAACTCAATTATACCAACATCTACAGGAGCGGCAAAAGCAATCATTCAAATTTTTCCGCACCTTAAAGGAAAACTAACGGGATCAAGTGTCCGTGTACCCGTAATTGATGGTTCTATGACCGAATTAACCCTTGTTACTAAATCTATTTTAACGGTAGAACAGGTAAATGAGGCGATGAAAAAGGCATCTGAAACCAGCCTTAATGGGATATTAGGATATACAACGGACCCTATTGTTTCGTGTGATATTATTGGTTCTCGTTACAGTTGTTTATTTGATGCTGAATTAACCATGGTTTCCAATAATTTAGTTCGAGTTGTTGGATGGTACGATAACGAAATGGGTTATTCTGCACGATTGGTTGATGTAATCACTCGAATTTAAGTTAAGGCATTTATACCGGGTAAGGTTTTACCTTCAAACAATTCCAACAAAGCGCCTCCTCCTGTGCTTATATAACTCACGCGATTGGCCAAGCCAAATTTAGCGATTGCCGCGGCGCTATCTCCCCCACCGATTAATGAAAATGCACCTCGCTCGGTTGCTGTAGCAACAGACAATGCAATTTCTTTTGTCCCTCTTGCAAAAGAATTCCATTCAAAAACTCCCATTGGACCATTCCATAAAATTGTTTTACTTTTTAAAATGACCTCTTGAAACTGCTGTATGGATGTCGGACCAATATCAAGCCCCATCCATCCTTCAGGAATGTGATGGGTATCAACCGTTTGCGTGCGTGCATCCTCGGCAAACGAATCAGCAACTACACTATCCACCGGAAGGTGAATCGATACCCCGAGTTCCTTTGCCTTTTTAAAAATATCCAAAACCACTTCTATCCGATCTGCTTCAAACAAGGAGTTGCCAATTTCACCCCCTTGCGCTTTCGCAAAGGTATACGCCATTCCACCACCGATAATTATATCAGAAGCTATCGTGAGTAAATTTTCAATTATAAGTACTTTATCGGATACTTTAGCACCTCCAACTATGGCTGTAAATGGTCTGGTTGGAGTTTTTAATATACGTTGTGCATTCAAGAGTTCAGCTTCCATCAGGAACCCCATCATGCGATCATTCGGAAAAAAGGAAGCTATTTGGGTAGTACTTGCATGCGCTCGATGCGCTGACCCAAAGGCATCATTTACGTAACAATTTCCTAAAGAGGCGAGCAAAGACGCAAAATGCAAATCACCCTGTGTTTCTCCAACGTGAAAACGAACATTTTCTAACAACATTACTTCACCAGAAACCAAGGCCGCAGCGCGCGAAGGAGCCTCATTAAAATCTTCACAAAACGATACCGGACAAGAAAGCAAATCAGAAACGGTATCTACAATCTGACTTAGAGAAAATTTTGCTTCCGGACCATTTTTAGGCCGTCCAAAATGAGATAATAAAACAACGGAACCGCCATGTGATAAAATATGTTTTATCGTAGGTATTGCTGCGCGAATTCGCTTATCATCCTGAACAAGATTAGTGGTTTTATCTAGGGGGACATTAAAATCAACGCGAACTATTGCCCGCTTCCCACTAAAATCATATGAATCAATTCTCATCATTGCAGCTAATTTAAGCTCAAAACTATTAAATAAATTTTGCTTAAAATCAATAAAACACCCGTATGAATCAAAATAAATAAGCAGATTTGTAAATAAAATATATTGTTTATGAAAATGAATTGGTTTTGGTTTATATCCCTCGTGTTGTTAGCTTCTTGTTCCGTGAGTCCATTAGATCCACCGGCAGAACTGGTTGAATCAGAAGCGTCAAGTGAAGACTATTACCTAGATTCTACGTTTGATTGGGGTGATTTCAATGAAGGTGATTTTGAAGAATATACGGAACCAAGCTATAATGCTTCTCGTCAACGCTATGTTGATTTAGTTCATACTAAAATTGAAGCCAGCTTAAATTGGGAAGCATCGCAATTAAACGGCAAAGCAACCTTAAGCATGAAACCCCATTTTTATGAACTTGACAGCGTGGTATTGGATGCAAAAGGAATGGAAATTAAAACCATAACACTGTCTGGAAAGGAATTGTCATATGATTATTCCAATGGAAATACCCTAACGGTATTTTTAGATAAGTCCTACAAAAAAGATGAACCGATAACTTTTACTGTGGATTATATTGCAAAACCCGAAGGTAGAGAAACTTCCGGAAGTGCTGCGATAACTTCAGATAAAGGATTATATTTTATAAATCCAAAAGGAGAAGAAGAAGGGAAAATGCCACAAGTATGGACCCAAGGAGAAACAGAAGCCAATTCAGTTTGGTTCCCGACCATTGATGCGCCCAACATGAAATCTTCTCAAGAAGTGCTTTTAACGGTAGACGATAAATACACCACGCTTTCTAATGGGAAACTAATTTCATCTAAGAAAAACACCGATGGCACAAGAACTGATTATTGGAAACAAGACCTACCACATGCGCCGTATTTATTTATGTTAGCTGTTGGGGAATTCAAGGTAGTAAAAGATTCATACACACGGGGTGACGGGAAGAAAATTGAAGTAAATTACTATGTTGAGCCAGCATACGAAAATGATGCGAAGGCAATTTTTGGTAAGACACCAAAGATGATCAAGTTTTTTTCAAATAAATTAGGGGTTGAATACCCGTGGGATAAATACTCAGAAATCGTAGTACGGGACTATGTTTCTGGGGCGATGGAAAATACAGGGGCGGTAATTTTTGGAGACTATGTATATAAATCGAAACGTGAATTAATTGATGGGAACGATGAGTCTACCATTGCACATGAGTTATTTCATCATTGGTTTGGTGATTTAGTGACGTGCGAATCTTGGGCGAATCTTCCATTAAATGAGTCTTTTGCAAACTATTCTCAATACTTGTGGGATGAATATGAATATGGGATTGATGAGGCTGATTACAACGCCATTGAGGAAGCAAACGGATATTATCAATCAGGAGGCTATCATGATTTAATCAACTTTTATTACAATGACAAGGAAGAGATGTTTGATGGACATTCATATAATAAAGGAGGTAGAATATTGCATATGTTGAGAAATCACCTAGGAGACGAAGCCTTTTTTCAAGGATTGAATAAATACCTTACTTCGAATGCATACAAAAGCGCTGAAGTACACAACCTGCGTTTAGCAATGGAAGAAGTTAGCGGAGAGGACCTCAATTGGTTTTTCAATCAATGGTTTTTAGGGAAA
>JBEIDV010000015.1:0-21932 GCA_040383285.1 Crocinitomicaceae bacterium
TCTTTTCTGGAGGTCCGAGTAGTGGTGGTTCGCAAGTTGCTGGTGGAACAGGAGGAAATGGCAATGGTTCATTAGGACAAGGTGGTAATCATACTGGAGATGGCGGCGGCGGCGGCGGCGGTTATTATGGCGGTAGTGCAGGAAGTGGCGATAATGGCGGCGGTGGCGGCTCTTCATATTTTGGAGGTGTTTTAGGTGGATCTACTATTGCAGGAAATGCTTCAATTACCTTATGTTCAGGAGGCACTTATTCGCCTACTGCATCTGAAATTAGTAATTTCTCACCAATCATTAAGTACCTTCTAAACTATATACTAACTTCTCACCTGCTATATTTACGCTTACGCTTGTATTTGCTGGGTTTGGATACAAAGTCAAGGCCTCCGTTAATTCGGTTATTCCAACGCTTGGACGTACATCAAAAACTACGGTTCCTGGCGAAGTGCTCACTGCAAACTGGCTAAGTTCCGTGTTCGTTCCATCGAAAATATGAACCATCCCATAAGAGAAGAAATCCGTTTCAGAACAATAGAAATTACCCGAAACTGGTTCTTGTGCCAATTCATAGTAATTCACTTGATGACCAGCAATTGGACCAACTGTGTTCATAACACTCATATCAAACGCATTCAAGGTAGTTTCCATAGAAATTTGATACACTAATTGATCATCGCGTAAGGCGGAAGTTCCACAGCCTGTTCCTGCATTAGCCAAATTCACTGTATTTGCTACTCCCGAAGCCAATGAAATTTCTGATACAGAAGAACCAGTCCAATCTTTATTATTTACCGTATATAGCTTTCCGTTGTATACCATTAAATTGTCTGGGTTTTTACCATTTGGGCCTAAATCGATTTCATTTCCGTAGGTGAGTGTGTTTAAATCTAATGCGCCAACAATCCCTTTTTCATTCCCCCACTCGTAGCCATTGTTCACGGCGATGTAGGCCTTATCTCCGAGGATAGCGATATTTTGTGTAGCCCACTTCGGTCCGGTCACGGTATCAATTGCTTGAATCAACTGTAATGAGGTAGGATCGTACACGTGCACGTAGGAATCATACGTTGTCAGATATTCACCCCGCGTTGCAATGAGTTTACCTTGACTTACGGCTAAGTTTCTTACGCCGGGACAATTAACTTCAGCGATTACTTGGTGTCCATTCAAGTCGTACTTTAAAATTTTAGAATCTGCGGCCACATAGTACGCGTTCCCGTCGATAACGAGGTCCGAAGCAAAACGCATGTTGCTTATGGTGCTCACTTCCTGATAGGTTTGCGTTGCCGGATTATAGGATCCCACGGTAACTGGGGTAACTATAGTGGCGGAGTTGTAATCATAATACCCCTCATTCAAGACTAATACTTGATGCAAATAACTCTGTGCTTGCATCGACACACTGAGGCCAAGGCCAATGGTTAATAATACCTTTTTCATTCGTTCTGTTTTTAAAAATTTATACACTAAAAACAAGAAGATTAAAAAAGAGGGATTCGAGCAGGTGCAACTCAACCTACGACCGAGTCCGACTTTATTCTGAAGTCTTCTCTCTGCTCAAAGGCAAGTCTTCTGGCTTACACCAACGCTGGTTACCTTCCCGTTTTCACAGTGGTTATCAACCGCTTACAGTGCTTACAGCTGCAGATACAGCTCCGGATTTACACCGGATTCCTTTTTAATTCCGCGTACACGGAAACCAAAGAACAAGACAAAGGTAGGTAAAAATCACATACCAAATACATCGTAGGACTTTTCATTGTATTTTTACCTCATGGATTTTACTGGATTTACCTTGGAAGAAGTTAATGCCTTAAACAATAATACCCTAATGGAGGCCTTAGGAATTGAATGTATTGAACTCGGGGTAAATTACTTGAAATTCAAAATGCCGGTAGATTCCCGAACTCATCAGCCCATGGGGATTTTACACGGAGGCGCATCCGCTGCACTCATAGAAACCGTAGGTTCTTTTGGAAGTTTCCTCATGGCTGACAAAACAACCGAACGTCCGGTTGGACTCTCCATCAATGCCGAACATATTCGTGCGGTACGTAATGGAAACGTCATAGCCACAGGCACGCTCATTCATCCGGGAGGGAGCACACACATTTGGCAAGTGAATATTCATGAAGAAACAACCGAACAATTAGTTTGTACCGGACGTTTAACCATCATGCGCATTAAAAAATAGCATGGTGCTATACTATCGAATTCCAGGTCAGGAGACGGTCACTTGTCAAGGGCAATTTCACCCACTTCAACGCAACGACAAACCAAACGGATTTGTTGTATCCAGCGCGAATGGAGAAAAACGTTACGTATTCAAATCCACTCCCACCCCACCATTTGTAGTGGAATCACAATACCCACCACATCAATCTGACCAAGATGAATACCTTAGCGCAGTTCAACGAATCACGCATGCAATTGGTCAGAGCGAATTAAAAAAAGTCGTTTATTCCAGGGTAATAAAACAACCATTAAATCAGCAGAATAGGCAGCAATATTTCGATCGATTAATCCACGCATATCCAAATGCCTTTGTATATTATTTTGAAGACGAGAATTTGGGCTCCTGGATTGGTGCAACACCTGAAATTCTTCTTCGACGCATAGAAAACCACTGTTTTGTTATGTCCTTAGCCGGTACAAAAAAAATCAATGAGGATAGAGATTGGACAGAAAAAGAACGCATCGAACAAGAATTAGTAACGGAATTCATCCGTGAAGGAATTAATACACTAAATCCGGGTAATATTGAAATAGATGGTCCATACAATCACGCCGCTGGACCCGTTGAACATTTACGAACGGACATCAGCTTTTACCTCGATCCTTCGCACGAAAGTGAATTGATAAGCTCCTTGCATCCAACCCCAGCCGTTTGTGGACTACCTCGAGAAATGGCAAGGAAAGCGTATGAAATACTGGAATCGCATACGCGCGAATTATATACCGGCTATATCGGTTTATTTGATGAACATCAAACGCATTGTTATGTTAATTTGCGCTGTGCAAAATTAATTGACGATGAGATATTCGCATATGTTGGAGGCGGAATTACGGATGAATCTATTCCAGAACTTGAATGGAAGGAAACTGAAAATAAAAGTAAAACACTCTTTGACCTTCTTTAAATCTCGTAACTTTACCACATGATTTGCAGTGATAAATGGGTAGTACAATTGGTAGTTGACCAATGCAAAGCGCATGAGATCGCTCATTGGGTTTTCTCCCCTGGATCTAGAAATGCTCCATTTTCTATTACCGTGGACTCCGATTCATACTTTCATACGACGGTAATACATGATGAACGTTCTGCGGCATTTTTTGCCTTAGGTATGGCCGAACGGTTAAACAAACCCGTTGTCTTATGTTGTACCTCAGGTTCTGCTCCCGCAAATTATCTTCCTGCCATTACCGAAGCGTTTTATAGAAACGTCCCGTTATTGGTAGTTTCTGCTGACCGACCCCAAGCATGGACCGATCAAGGAGATGGACAAACCATTCGGCAATTGAATTTATTTAAAGATTTTACGCACCGAATGGTACACCTAGAAGACCGTCCAATGAACGATCAGACCTTATGGCAATATCAACGCGAAACTGCACTCTTATTTGATAGACTTTCAACTGAAGGTCCTGCCCATATCAATGTTGGATTATCTGAACCCTTGTACCAAACCAGCGAAAAAGACAGAACCTATGACCGCAGCATAGCAATCATTCAAAATTCAACTCCACCGAAGCATGTGATTGGAGACCTATTCAGGTTAATCAGTGGAAAGAACGTTATGGTATTATGCGGCCAGCTTCCTGAAGACTTAGCGTTATTGCAAGCGCTTGAAATATTTGCAGCAAGCAGTAACGTGGTGGTATTAACCGAAAATACCTCGAACCTTTTTAGTTCGCGATTTAATGCCTGTATTGACCGTTCGTTAAATAAAATTGATTCGAATAAAGAACAAGACTTTATGCCTGAGGTGCTCATTAGCATTGGTGGAGCGGTTGTTTCTAAGCGGATTAAATCATTCCTTCGAAGAAGCACACTTACTGCGCACATCAGGGTTGGAAACGCTTTCCCTGAAATGGACACTTACCAGCAATTGAGTCATTCATTTATTTGCTCCCCGACTTCTTTTTTTCACGCATTAAATGAACAAGGTACCGTTCAATCTACCGTGAATTTCTATGGTAAATGGAAACAATTAGATTATGAAATCAAGGATGCGATGCCTTTATTCAAACCAACATCCGATGTTCTAACAGATTTCCATATATATCAAGCATTTTTTGAATTAGTTCCTGAAGGAACCACGATTCATATGGCCAATAGTTCGGTGATCCGTTACTGTCAGTTATTCGACCCCATCAAAGGTTGCCATTACTTTGCGAATCGAGGAACCAGTGGTATTGATGGAAGCACCAGCACAGCGCTCGGTTATGCGTATATGGATGAACACCTTAATGTACTTATCACAGGCGACGTCTCCTTCCTTTACGATTCAAATGCCTTACGTTTAAGAGCGTTAGCACCAAACTTGAAAATCATACTTATTAATAATCAAGGAGGAGGGATTTTTAGAATTATTGAAGGGGCTAAAAGTTCCCAGCAGTTAGAACAATATTTTGAAGCGCAGCATACCAGTGATGGAAAACTTGCAGCACATGCTGGATGGTCATACAAGGTGTGTTCTTCTGTGGACGGAATTGAAGAAGCTTTACAGGAATTTTTGTATTCAACAGCGGTTAATTTCATTGAATTCAAAACAGATACCATACAATCCCCTCAAACATTGAAAGACTTTTTTACTTTTGTTAGATGACAGAATTATTTGACATATTATTGCAACCCCAGGGATGGATGTATCTATTCCTTTTATCCATTTTAGAAATTGTTTTAGGTATTGATAATATTATCTTCATATCGATCATTACAGACAAGCTGAAAGTAAAAACCAGCAAGAACAAAGCAAGAACACTCGGATTAACATTAGCCTTGGTAATACGCTTTATCTTACTTGCCTTACTCAGTCTTTTGGTTCACCTAGTTCAACCCATCTATCAGCCTTGGTTTGGTGAATTTAACTACGAGGATTTGGTGCTGTTGGTTGGTGGCGTGTTTTTAATTTACAAAAGTACGATTGAGATGCATCACAGCATTGTTAAAAATGAAAAGAAAGAGGACAAAACCGAATTAACATTTGGCAGCGTGGTAACTCAAATTGTGCTCGTAGATTTGGTTTTTAGTTTTGATTCTGTTATTTCGGCGATCGGTATGACCAACGGAATGGAAGAACAACTTCATGCTAATCCAATCATTATCGTTTATTTGTCGGTATTAATCTCTATGCTGGTTATGATTCGATTTTCTGGAATTATCAGTGATTTTATACAACGCAACCCAACCATCAAAACGATCGCATTAAGTTTTCTACTGATGATTGGTGTATTTTTAGTTGCTGAGTCCTTCGGTCACAAGGTACCAAAAGGATATATCTACTTTGGTTTTGCTTTTTCCATGTTTGTTGAGATCATTAACATGCGAATTCGTAGAAAACAAGATTAATCCATTAATCCTAGGGTCAATTTAAGGTCATCTGTAAGCAGATACGAAGGGTTTTTATTTAACACCGCTTTTATTCCTTTGGGCGAACGCACCTCATAAGTAATTACTTCTTTGTTGATGGATTTCAAGAAATTAATTTCTTCTCTCGTTATCTGTGCACTTCGAATACAAATCCCCCGGAGCTTGGGTTCGCTAACAAGCATTTCACTTGTTAAGTCAGTTACTTCATTAATCGAAAGAAAAACCTGAAAATCCTGTTTAAAAACATCCACATACGACCATGAACTCACAATCAACGCAAATTTTGTGGTATCAAAATCCAAGGCGAGCAGTGCGGTTTTGACCTCCTGCGCCTTCGATATTCCGCGAATTTTTAAATCAAGAAACGTATATTCTTGTGAAAGCACGGTAATCGCCTCATCCAGCCTAAGCAAGGGTTCCTTTTTTAAGGTGCTGTAATGACCACTCGTTAATTTGTCGGTAGTCATTTCTTCAACGGATCCAGATAAGTTCGTTTCATCATCCAGTAGCTCGTCGTGGAACAACCAAAGTTTTCCTTGAGCATCCATTCGAACATCTACTTCTACCCCACTGCATCCTGGCAAGGCGCAGGCATAACGTATCGCATCCAAAGAATTATCATGGTATATCGCATTTGGGTTTTGGAGTCCAGTTGCTGCGTGACCAAAAATCTTCGTCGTTGAGTTATTCACTTTGGAACAACCCCAAAGTACAAGCAATAGCCCCATCAAACTACTTAAACGCATACTGAAGTCCCAAATTAAATGAATATTCTACATACCCATGTCTACTCTGAGGCGATTGAATTTCAAGCCCCTTCCCTGCACCACTGGAAAACATGAGGTCAAACGGAATCTTCGTAAACCTGCTCCATTCGTAAACGCAAAGTATGCCGAGTTCTACGCGGTGATAATGAAAACCGAATGGTTTACCTAAGAATCCATAGGAATAGCGAAGGAATGGATGAAGTGACGTCTTAGGAAGCTGAAAAGTATACGCACTTTGAAGACCCGTTTGACTAAACACTAATCCCGAAGCCAAGTTGCGTTGACCAACACCTTGTTGTAATTCAAAACGTAGCTTAGGACGTTGGATACCCACCGATACCTGATGAAAGAAATCCATTTTCTGGAGCCCAAATGAATAGGATGCAAAAGGAATATTAGTGGACTGTTGGGCGAAATTCACATGGCAAAGTAATCCAAAAACACAGGTTAAAAACCATGAATATTTTCGAGCAAACCACCCTATTTTGCAAACCATTTCTGATATAATTTGTTACAAGGTTATGAAAAATAAACTAATAATACTTTTTGCAGGAATGCTCTTATCCATGGGGGCATTCAAGGCTCAAACGAATGTGTCCGGAGGGATCTATCAAAATACCACGTGGACATTGGCTAACAGTCCGTATCAAGTGAATGGATCTGTTGTTGTTTTTCCGGGAAATACCTTAACGGTTGAACCAGGCGTTACCATTCTAATCAATAATACCAATGCGCAAAATATATACATTGAAACCAGAGGCACATTAAACGTGGTTGGAACGGATCAATTACCCATTACCATTCGCACGGTGGTGGACACCACGAACATCGGGTGGCAAGGGTTTGTGTGTACATCTTCTCAGGGTGGTGTTCTGAATGCGGATCGCTTTAGGATTTCAAATGCAGCTACTCCGTTTGCCTATGAGGCGCCGCTTGCTCTGTATCAATATACCAACTGCAGATTCTCGCATTGTGGACAAGCAATCACCTTGGGTAATGAAACCATATTGAATGATTGTCAATTCCGAGGCAATGCCGTTGCCGTTTATGGATGGTCGTATTTCACCTTAAATAATTGTTACTTTAAGGATAACGAAACTGCGATTAATGCCTACAGCACGGCGTTTACCTTAACCAACAGTACGTTTCAAGAAAACACCAACGGGATTGTTTTTTCTGCCGGTGTTTTTGACTCCATGTATATTGCTGATTGTATGTTTCAAAATAATGGCTCAGCACTTAGCGGACCCAACAACGGTAAGGTTCAGAACTGTACGTTTTTGGATAACACCATTGGGATTCAAGGATCGTATGTCTGCGAAATCACAAATAACACCTTCAATTATAACGAACTGGCGGTTAATGTTTCTGTGCTCACTTCACTCACCAACAATGAAATCAATAATAACATGGGTGGTGTTCGGATTTCAGATATCAGCAGTTCAACCAATGCACCAATCGTTCAGAACAATGAAATCTGTAGTAACATCAACTTTAATGTCGACAACAATACCAACGTGAATTACTCCCTCTTAAGCAATTGCTTTTGTGGCTTGGATTCCAGTGGCATAGAGCAATATTTATGGGATGGCTACGACGACATTACCAAAGGATTGATCAATTATCAAGTATATGATACCACCTGCACTACGATTTTAACTACGGTGTTAAAATTCAACGGAACCTCAAGCATCGAATCAACGGTGGACATGGACCTTAGCATTGAAAATCCGGTAAACCATCAGCTGCATGTATTCTCAAGCACTCCGATTTCGGAACTTACGCTAACGGATATGCAAGGAAAAACTTATCACTTGAACGCAGTTGAAACAAATGTATACGATGTCTCGAATCTTTCGACAGGATTTTATGTCATTACGCGCGCGAATGAACAACCCGTATCTATAAAACTAATTAAATTTTAATTGAAGATCGCATGAAAGCACTATTGATTACCCTCTCCATTCTAAGTTCAGTATCCTTCTTCGCTCAAACTACGGTTTCTGGAGGTATTTATGCCAACACCACGTGGAATTTAGCCGGAAGTCCGTATTTAGTTACGGGATCTATGGTTGTTTTTCCAAACCGTACACTTACCATTGAACCTGGTGTTGAAGTTATTGTTTCAGCGGATTATACATTCAATACAGGGAATTTTATTTATTTAGAAGTTCGAGGAACTTTAATTGCGAATGGAACAACGAATGCACCCATTGTATTTACAAGTACGGATACCACCTCCGGATTCTATAATTGGGAAGGAATTCGAATTAAGGGAAGTCAAGGCGGAACTGTTCAGATGAATCATTTTGAATTGCACAATACATGGTATGGTATTAATAACGACATCGCTCAACCTGGCGTGAGTTATGTTTTTGATGAATGCTATTTCCGTTCCAACCAATATGGTTTGCAATTAAACGCAGATATGGTATACAACAACTGTATTTTTGAATCCAATGGCGCTGGGCAGGCAGCACAGATTTCATACGGTACATTAACGGCTACGAATTGCCAGTTCTTAAACAATTTTTGCTCATTTACTTGGTCAAACTACATCAATGTGAACAACTGTTTATTCTCTGGAAATCAAAACAACATTATTGGTTCACCCGGAGTAATTCAAAATTCTCAATTTTACAACAATACCTTTGGGATGACCGAAATTTCAAACATTACGGTAAATCAGTGCGTATTTGATGGAAACGGAACCGGAATCGATGGGAGCTCAACCTGTGTGATTACTAACTCAACCTTTACCAATAATAGCATTGCTGTTAAGATTGGTGATGCCAGTACGGTAAGTCAAAACACCATAACGGACAATGCGATTGGGGTTCAAGTATTGGGCTATGACCCGAATACCACGAGTATCGACAGCAACCTCATTTGTAATAACAGTGTTCATAACCTTGAAAACCTCACAGACAAGAATTATCAAGTCAACTTGAATTGTTTTTGTTCCCAGGATTCTTCGGTGATTGAAAACGGCATCTTTGATGGATACGATGACATAACTCGTGGACTTGTAAACTATGCAATCTACGATGACTCGTGTCAGACCGTAGTAAGTTATGTTACTAAAATTGATTTGGGTGGACCGGCTGGTGTAACGGCCTTGGATGAGCAATGGAATACGTGGTACGATGGCGAATCCTTTGTAATTGAGAATAATATCCCCGGAATATTCAGTATTTACGACATTCAAGGAACTCGATTAATAAACACTACAGCAACTGCTGGATTGAATAAAATCAGTCTTACACTTCCTCAAGGACTATATCTAGTAGGTCGTGAAGGGGGGGCAACTCAAAAGGTATTTATCGGAAACTAATCGAACAAGGTAGGCTGATCATCCTCATCCTTCTTTGTCAAATCCCACTCTATGCTTCCATCCGTAGCAACATCGGAAGCTTCGCCATCTTCATCGATGGATACGTTCCCTTCTACTTCAAAAGGCACTTCATCTGCTGGCCAAGGTTCCTTTCCTTCCGCAATTTCATGCGTTAGAAGAATCTCTTTAACCTTCATTTTGGTTACTTGATTCCCCTGCGCTTTCATGCCTTTGACATCAATAAGGTCGGCTAAATTCAATACTTGATCGGGCAAGTTTTTAGTTTCTTTGAGTTGCTTATTAAATACTATCCGTATTTCTGGACGGTATGCCGTAGATACTACTTGCAGGTATGAGCCTTCGGATTCACTGATGAACGAAACCCGTTTATCCGACATTACCTCACAGGCAAAGCGCTTAACGAAGTTAATTTCTTTTTCTGCATCAAAATACACACAAGAGATTGGACGGTGCGGATTCCATTTTTCTAAATGAACCATGTCCTCATCAAAGTGATTGGAAAGATCGAATGAACTTAGGCGATACTCTCCGTTTCTATACAAGGTAAGAATTCGGTCGTCTCCTTTGAAATCTCCCAGAAATCTACCTCTACCCTCGTCGTTTAATCGGCCAACCACATCATCATACCAAATTTTTCTGGCTGCTAAGGTGCTTCCTCCCACCTCTTTCTGGATGATTTTCTGAATGATTTCTTTAGTAACGCGATTCCCCGCGGAATTTCTTCCTTTTATCAATAACTCGCCTAAATCGACATCAAATCGAAGGCGTTTTAAGTGGGGTCTCGGACGCAATAACACCGTTACAACCTCACGCTCACCGTTCGGATGGACGGAGAAATACAACATTTTTGACCCTTTGGCGCCACGCGTTAAATCATATTCCGTATCGCGGGTAATTGAATTGACATAGAAGCGTTTCATCATGGTTGAACCACCCAGTCCATCTTGGTAGAACATGTGATAAATCGTTCGTGTATCTCCTTTTTTCCAAACGTTTGCATACACCAAATCCTTACCTACAAATTTCTTATCGGAAACCTTGGTGATTAGCATTTTACCGGAGGAGAAAAAGCAAATGATGTCATCAATTTCGGAACAATCACTTACCGGTTCATTCTTACGTAAGCCGTATCCAATAAATCCTTCCTCGATATCCACGTACAATTTCCGATTGGCGATAATCACCTTGGTGGCACTGATGGTATCAAAGATTTTTATTTCCGTTTTACGTTCCTTTCCTTCGCCGAAACGTTTTTTGAGGTCTTTATAATAATCAACGGCAAAGTCGATTAAGTTAGCCAGGTGATGTTTTACCTGCTCCATCTCCTCCTCAATCTTCAACAAGGATTCATCCGCCTTTGCCCCATCGAAACGGGTAATCCGAATCATCGGTATCTGGGTCAGTTTGTGGAGGTCCTCGTCTACAATTTCTCGAATGAGTTGTTTTTTGAACGGTTTAAAGCGGTCATATAAATACACATACAAGGCTTCACGATCGCTGTACAATTTAAAATCGATGTACATTTCGTGGTTAATGAACAACTTTTCTAAGGTAGAAAAATGCCATTGTCGCTCTAATTCATCCAGTCGAATTTCGAGTTCTAATTTCAACAAGCGAACGGTATGGTCGGTATTGATTTTTAGAATTTCGGAAACCCCAAGAAAACGCGGTGTATCGGCGTCAATAATGGACGAGTTCGGCGAAATGGATACCTCACAATCCGTGAATGCATATAAGGCATCAATGGTTTTATCCGGAGAAACACCTGGCGCCAAATGAATGATAATTTCGGCTTCTGACGAGGTGTTGTCTTCAATCTTTTTTATCTTAATCTTGCCTTTATCATTGGCTTTTAAGACGGATTCAATCAAGGAAGTAGTCGTTGTACCGTATGGAATTTCATGTACAATTAAGGTCTTTGCATCAAACTTCTTGATTTTTGCACGAACACGAACCCTCCCGCCTCGTAATCCATCGTTATAATTCGTAAAGTCTGCCATTCCACCATTTGGGAAATCCGGCATGATTTCAACTTTCTTACCACGCAGGTGGTTAATCGAATTATCGATAAGCTCGATAAAATTGTGCGGTAAAAACTTACAGGCCATGCCCACGGCAATCCCTTCTGCTCCTTGCGCAAGCAAGAGCGGAAATTTCATTGGTAAATTCTCAGGCTCCTTATTTCTCCCGTCATACGAAGAAAGCCAAGTCGTTGTTTTTGGATTAAACGCAACGTGCAGTGCAAACTTGGATAAACGTGCTTCAATGTAACGTGCAGCTGCAGCGCCATCCCCGGTTAGGGTATTACCCCAGTTCCCTTGGCAATCAATTAATAATTCTTTTTGCCCTAATTGCACCAAGGCATCTCCAATGGAAGCATCCCCATGTGGGTGATATTTCATGGTATTTCCAATGATGTTCGCCACTTTATTGTAACGTCCATCCTCCATTTCGCGCATGGAGTGCAAAATTCGCCGCTGTACGGGTTTCAAACCATCTTGCAAAGACGGCACGGCGCGTTCTAAAATTACATAGCTCGCGTAATCCAAAAACCAATTCTCATAGAGTCCGCTTACGGGAACTATTTTCTCATCAACCTTCTTATTTTCGAAGGGATTATGGTCTTCACCTTGAGGCTTAATATCTTCTATTTCGTCTTCTGCCATGCTTATGCGACTTCTAATTCAGTATTTTCTTTTCCTTCCTCAGCGGCCTGATCTTTCTCTACCCGTAAATTCTCGATAATAAAATCTTGACGTTCCTGGGTATTCTTGCCCATGAAATAAGATAGAATTGAGTCGATCGACGCTTCTTTACTTAAGAGTACAGGTTCTAAGCGAATGTCTTCCCCAATAAAATGCACGAATTCATCGGGAGAAATCTCTCCAAGTCCTTTAAATCGAGTGATTTCGGGTGCTTTCCCAAGCTCTAGGATTGCATTTCGTCGTTCCTCATCGGAGTAACAATAAATGGTTTTCTTTTTATTTCGGACACGGAAAAGCGGCGTTTGCAATACATACACATGGTTCCGTTTCACCAAGTCTGGAAAGAATTGAAGGAAAAATGTGAGCAAAAGCATCCGAATATGCATTCCATCCACATCGGCATCGGTGGCAATTACAATGCGGTTATATCTTAAATTATCTAGATCATCTTCGATGTCCAAGGCGGCTTGCACCAGATTAAACTCTTCGTTTTCATACACTACCTTTTTGGTAAGGCCGTATACATTCAAGGGTTTCCCACGCAAAGAAAAAACTGCTTGGGTATTCACATCGCGAGACTTTGTAATGGAACCGCTGGCGGAATCCCCTTCCGTAATAAACAAGGTAGTATCCTCCCGGCGACTGTCCTTTAAATCCGTTAAATGGATTCTACAATCTCGAAGTTTCTTATTGTGAAGGCTTGCTTTTTTAGAACGATCTCGGGCAATTTTACGAATACCTGCCAATTCCTTGCGTTCGCGTTCGGCTTGCTTGATTTTCTTTTCAATCGTTTCGGCTACATCCGGATTTCGGTGTAAGTAATTATCTAATTTATCTTTTAGGAAATCATTCACAAAGGCGCGCATGGATTTACCTCCTGGCTCAATCTCAACGGATCCTAACTTCGTCTTCGTTTGCGACTCAAATACCGGTTCAATGACCTTTACGGAAATTGCTGCAACAATGGACTGTCGTATATCAGAGGCCTCGTAGTTCTTATTATAAAAATCACGAATTACTTTGGCTACCGATTCTCGAAATGCACTTTGATGTGTTCCTCCTTGGGTCGTATGCTGTCCATTCACAAACGAATAATAATCCTCTCCATAGGTTCTTCCGTGTGTAAAGGCCACTTCGATGTCTTCGTCTTCTAGGTGAATAATCGGATACAGGGGATCGCCATCCATGTTGTTTTCCAACAAATCTTTTAAGCCATCTTTGGACTGAAATTTCTCCCCGTTATAATACATGCTTAAGCCTCGGTTGAGGTAGCAGTAATTCCACATCATTTTCTCGAGATAGGCCGTCTTGTAAGCGAACTTCTTAAAAACCTGCTCATCCGGGATAAACTCTACGTAGGTCCCATTTTGTTCCGTTGTAGCCACCAATTCGGTTTCACTCACTAAATTCCCCATGGCAAATTCAGCGGACTTCATTTGACCATCACGTACCGAATACACTTTAAAATAGGAAGAAAGCGCATTAACCGCTTTAGTACCCACCCCATTTAATCCCACGGATTTCTTGAAGGCTTTAGAATCATATTTACCACCGGTATTCATTCGAGAAACCACCTCTACGACTTTCCCTAGGGGAATACCTCGACCATAATCTCGTACGGAAACCTTTCCATCTTTCACTTTGATGTCCACACGCTTCCCGTTCCCCATGACAAATTCGTCGATGCAATTATCAACGACTTCTTTCACTAGGATGTAAATCCCATCATCTGCTGCGGCGCCATCCCCAAGCTTACCAATGTACATCCCGGGACGTAAGCGGATGTGCTCCTTCCAATCCAGCGACCGAATGTTATCTTCTGTATATTGATTTTCTGCCATAGTTCTGTGTATCCTAACAAAAATAGGAGTTAAAGGCAGTTGAAACGCATGTAAAATCAATGATTTATGAACATTTCACCCTTAAAAAGCCAAGGACAGATTACAAAACAAAAAAACCACCCCGAAGGATGGTTCTTTTAATAAAAACAGTCAAAAGTTATGCTTTCAACCGCTTGGAGAAATCGATTAGAATTGGTGTAGCTACACACAATGAAGAGTATGTACCGATAATTACACCAACTAACAATGCAAATAAGAATCCTTTAATAGAAGGCCCTCCGAAAATAAACATGATTAATACAACCACAAATAAAATCATAGAGGTATTAAATGTACGGCTCAGGGTAGTATTTAGGGATCGGTTAATGATTTCATAATGATGATCCGTATCACCGCTGGATCGTAAGTTTTCACGTATCCTATCAAATACAATGACCGTATCGTTCATTGAATACCCAATTACCGTCAATATAGCTGCAATAAATGCTTGATTTACATCTAAACTAAACGGAAGCCACCCATGCAATAGAGAGAACACAGAGATTACAAAGAATGCATCGTGGATTAATCCAACAATCGCACCTACTGAATACTGCCAGTAACCAAAACGGAATAGGATGTACAAGAAGATAGCAATTAAGGCCACGGTCATCGAGATGAATGAAGAGTTCCACAACTCACTAGACACCGAGGCAGTAACTGTTCGCTGCCCCATAATGAGCGCTTTGCCCATAGAAGGCTCCAAAACCTTCAAGGCATCGAGCATTTTACCTTTTACCTCTTCCGTAGCTCCATCCTCTTTCAATTTGTAGTTTGTTGTAATCTCTACATTAAACTCATTAGAAACGGTTTTTAACTCGATGGAGGAAACTTCTTTATTCTCGATAAAGGTTTTATTTAACTCCGCACGGATTTTCTCAATATCCGCTTTTTTATCAAACTTCACAGCGAAGGTACGTCCACCGGTAAATTCAACACTTTCTTTAAGTCCACGGGTGAATAAGCTCACCATCCCAATTACGGTTACCGAAATAGAGAAGATGTAAAAATACTTACGTGCGCCAATCCAATTGAAATTAAAGTTCTGGAATAATCCTTTTGAAAACTTAGTATCGAAAGACACCCCTTTATTTCGCTCCATCCAAAAGGTAATAACCAATCTAGAAATAAAGATGGCAGAAAACACTGAAGTAAAGATCCCCACGATTAGCGTAGTTGCAAAGGACTCAATTTCACCTGTTCCAAAATACTTAAGAATCACCGCAACCAATAAGTGTGTCATGTTCGCATCGATGATCGAAGGCAAGGCTTTCTTGAAACCAATCTCAATCGCTTTAGACGTTTCATTTCCTGCACGTTGTTCTTCACGAATACGCTCAAAAATCAAAATGTTCGCATCGACCGCAGTACCAATGGTTAGGATAATACCTGCAATCCCTGCAAGGGTAAGTACCGCACCGAACGATGCCAAACACCCCATGATGAATATTACGTTTGCAAACAAGGCAATATTAGCAGCCATACCAGACTTCCCGTAATAGAAGAACATATATAACAATACAGCAAGGAAAGCAAATCCAAAGGAAACTAATCCAGCATTTGAGTTCTCAACGCCAATGCTCGGACCCACTCGATTCTGCTCTTTGATTAAACATGGCGCAGGCAAAGCTCCACCGTTTAATAATCCCGATAATGATTCAGCCTCTTCAAAGGTGAAGCTTCCAGAGATCTGGGTATTCCCGTTAGTAATTGGGTTTATAACTGTAGGCGCTGAATACACTACATTATCCATGGTAATTGCAACGATTCGGTCTTTATTCTCCGTAGTCATTTGACCCCACTCATCTGTTCCTTCCGCGGTCATTGCAAGATCTACCGTGATTTTACCATCACGCTGGTCGTAGCCAGTTGATGCGCTTGAGATATGCTGTCCGTTAACACGCGCTTTACCATCCATAGGCACTTTACACGCATAAAGCATATATCCCGTTTGTTTCTTTTTGTTATTCAACTCATCCGGTTCTGCACCCCACATGAATTTAACGTTCTTTGCTGCAAAAATTTGCTGAATGTCTGCTCTTCGTAAGATTTGATCTACGGCTGCACGGTCTTTAGCTAAGGAAAATCCGATGGCGAATTGTCCTACCGGTTGCACATAACTCATTAAGCCTTTATCCATACCTCCCGTTAACGATTGGTTTGCATCTGCAAGAGACTGTGTCGTATCCGTTTTAGCGGTTGTATCTACCTCTGCGATTGCTTGCTCAGGCGATTTGCTAAGCGCATCCGCAGCGGTAAGTTCTGCATTCAACTCCGAAGGCATATAGGTTTCGAAAAACTCTAAGTTCGCCGTAGATTTTAATTTTTGTGCTACGGTATTTTCATCTTGAACTCCTGGAAGTTCAATATAAAGACGATTTTTAGAAAGATCTTTTTGAATGTTTGGTTGCGCTACACCAAATTGATTGATCCGACGGTACATGATTTGCTCTACTCCATCCATCGCGGATGTTAACAAGTCTCTGAAGTACTTTTCTACCTCAGCATCTGTCGAGTTAACGCCAATTCCATCTCCTTTCAACAGGAGACCAAGTTTCATTTTGTTTTTCTTTGCGGAAGCTACAAACAAATCAAGGAAATCTCCTTTTCCAGCTGCGTACTTACTGTTCGCATCATTGTAAATTTTTCGGAACTTCAATGAGTTAGGACTCTGTGCATGACTCATTAAAAGATCTCCGGTTGAAATCTCCATGGTCACACTCATACCACCAACCAAGTCAAGACCAAAAGCCAATGATCGCTTTTTAACTTCAGAGAATGTAGATCCAAAAACAGGATAGATTGGTTTTGAACCTCGCTCTTTTAGAATTTCATTTATGAAAGCTGCTTTCGCTAGCTCTTCTCCTTCAGGCGTATTAAAATCAACCGTTGTATTGTTTGGTAAAAAACCAATACCTTTTAAGGAATCTGTTTGTGCAAACGCCTCTTTTTTCAATTCGCTAACCCGGGCAACCGCTTCTTTTTCTGCCTTTCGCTCTTCACGCGTTGCATACCAAGTGAATGATAACTGATATAAACAAACTACCGTCAGTAAAATGGTTAAAAACCAAAAAAATCCCTTATTTCTCATTGAGTCGCAGTATTATCGTAAATTAAAGGGTGCAAATATAGGATTTCCCCGCATTAAAATCAACTTTTTATGCCTACTTCGTTGAATAGCGGCATAAACGGCATAATATTCAAATTGTATCAATGAAATCTAGCAGTGTTTTTGAGAAGGATTCCCAGCTATTTGCTTTATTCTCGAGTCCAATATTTCCACGAAAAGTTTCCTTCTTATTTTCTAAGAAATACTTCTCGATGGTTTTTGAGATTTCAATTGGGTCTACATTAGCCACAACATACCCTGTTTCACCGGGAATGATGCTCTCGGCAAGTCCACCTACATTGGTTGCAATGGTTGGCAGTTCAAAATGTTGCGAAATACCACTAATACCACTTTGGGTGGCCGATTTGTATGTAAGCATACAGACATCGCTAGCAGAGAAAAAATGGGGAACTTCATGATCATCAATATACCGTTCGAAGACATGACAGCGATCACTGATGTGTAACTGATCCATCATTCGCGTGTATTTCACAAAATCTCCATAGGCCTCTCCCGCAATAATTAAATGATAAGAATCATCGAGTTTTGCAAGCGTTTCAAGCAATACATCCAAACCTTTATAGTCTCGAATTATACCAAAAAACAACAGAATTTTTTTATCCTTCAACTGATTTAAACCTAACGCATCGAGTGCTTCTTCTCGATTCAACCGAGGCCCAAATTGATTATATACAGGATGAGGAATCACCAGGCATTTAGCATCAGGTAAATAAGACAACAAATCCGCCTTAACTTTTTCTGTCATCGCAATGAATGCATCATTTCGATTCAGGAAATATCGGTTAAAGGCATGATCAAAAAATCTACGTTCATGCGGAATCACGTTATCTAAAATGGCAACACGTTTGGTGAATCTTGATTGACGGCTTAACACAAACCCTAAGGAGGGGGCAAAAAAGGTCATCCAATATTTAGTAAGTACTACATCTGGCTTTAAGTTTCTTATTTTTCTAGCTGTATTAATATACGATACCGGATTTATGGTATCCAACCAGCGCTGAGACGGAATGGGGTCTGCCACATCATCAGATGTAACAAATTGAGTTTTTCCAGGAAAAAGTATTGACGGATACTGACGCTTAAACGTAATGGCATTAACTTCGTTATCTTTCTCTAATTGCCTGTAAAGTAGCGCATTAAATTGCGCTATCCCTCCGCGGTATGGATAAAACGTAGAAAGAAAACATATTTTCATACTAGGTAATCGAGTTTAACCCATTGTATACCGTTTGTGGATCGATGTCATTCATACACGACGTACCACGCACACATTCGTTCCCATAATAGCATTGACAAGGTGATGGTGGTCCAATAATTACTCCTCGGCCATACAGTTCGAATTCGTGTGGGTTAAAAATAGTATTCATCAATACCATCTTTTTTTGGAGTGCTGTTGCGATGTGCATCATCATGGTTACTTGTGTTACCACGATATCGCAGGTATTGGTTAAACTTATAAACGTTTCTAAATCGAAGTGTCCAGGGTAATACACCCCAGCCTTTTCAGACAAGGCTAAATTCTTAGCATGCTCTAATTCACCCCCCAGAAACATCGGATAATATCCGTGTTCGCGTAAAGTTTTTGCCAGCTCTACCCAATATTCATCCTTCCAAAGGCGTGTATTCCAGCGTGGACCACAACCTGTATTTAAACCTACGACTTGTTTTCCCTCACGTTTTTCGTCAAGGATTGTTTGCCAATGGGTATATTTTTCTTGATTTAACCGAATCGCATACGGTTCAAAATTGAACGAGGCATGACATATCTCAAAAATCTCCTGTAAGTAACTTTTCGTATTTACTTTCGATAATTGATCAAAAAAACCCGTCATTAATTTGTGCTCGGCAGCGCTTGTACACGGCGCAACCGCGTGATCTTCCCACGTATATCCGTACTTCTCGCGCGCTTCTACTTTTGCCATTAATACGCAGGCTTCTGCTTCTTTATCGAGATTTACTGCTACATCGAATAAACTATTTTCCAACAGAAAAACCGACATGGCATTAAACGGAAGGATTTGTTCGATTTGATCCTTAGGCAAGATTTCTGGACTTTGTGTCATCCAGGTAATGTGTGCGTTGGGATATTTCTTGCGAAAAAGGGAAAGTAGCGGTGTAGTTCGGATCACGTCACCTAAGGCGGCAAGTTTGATAATTAAAATTCGTGTTTGAAAGGGCTCATAATGCGTACAACTGTCGCATACGCTACCATCCAATTTATTGAACTTACAAGGAATATGTCCTTTAAAAAACCTACAATCTCGTTTTACCTCACTGAATTCCATTAGTTCAAAGTTACAGATTAATGCCCGTACTCCAAGAGGCTGAAGTAAAGTTCCTTTCCTTGAGAAACATCCAAGGTGTCAAAATTTGAAATTTGAATATCCTTGTAGTACTTTTTTACCAAGCCAATTTGCTTCGCATATACCTCATATTGATTTTGATAGCTCACCAAGGTTAATTCTTTGGCAGACACTACATGAACTGTGCTGTCAGCCTGAATGGAACCAACTGAATAGGGTTTATGAATATGCTCGTAAAATGCCTGCGCAGATGGCAAGAAATTAAATTGATTCGGATCCCAAATGGTAGCCGTTTTTACGGGGAATCGGAGCACGACCCTTCGAATGTTTTCTTCCACTAATTCGGCTCGATTATTTGCTAAAACGGTAGTCCAAACATCCGTTAGTACCCAAGAAGCCGAGGGATTACTTCGTTTATAGCGATTGAATCGGTTAACAATTCTGCCTTCATTATCAATCAATGTATCCCCGATTTCGGTTTTTAATTGGTAGCTTATCGTATCATGCGGAATAGCGGCGTTCTCATCATGTGTAATTTCCATGACCTGATAGACCCAAAAACTACCTTCCTTAACGGGATAATATCCATAATGAAAACTTGAAACTATAGAAGGTGATGGTTCTTTCTTGCAGCTAGACACAAGTAGAATCAAGGTAGAAAGCAACACGATGGCGTTTCGATTCATGCTTAAAAATACTTATTCTTCGGGAATTACTCCTTTATTTTTACATTCACTCAAATACTTATCAAGCGCCTTTGCATCTAAGCGTTTTCCATCAAGCCAATACGACTTATAAAGTTCAGTGCCTTCCTCGTCAAACGCATGAGCATACCCATAAGCCTTCCCCTCTCTAAATTTGATACGCGTAGCTACCGAACCGTCTGGATGATAGGTCTCCCATACGCCCGCCTTTTTTCCGAGAATATATGCCCCCTGTTGCTTTTTGCTACCGGTAGAAAAAAATTCCACATACGAGCCATGCAGGATACTGTCTTTATAGGTTTCTAGTTGAGCACATTTAACTTCGCCCGTTTCGATTTGATTCTGGATATAATAAATCAACTTTTCACCATTCAGTCGATTATTCTTAAATGTTTCTATACTCACTAAAAACCCTTGTTCATTAAAGTTCTTCCAAACGGAATCTTTCTTTTGATTCACGTATTGTCCTTCACTCATGAGTTGTTCATTCTCAAAATAGAACCACGCATAGCTGCGCTCCTTGGTTTCATGTTGAACAATTGACTTGATTTTACCCGACTCAAAATAATATCTGAATTCACCTACCGGCCGATCATCTTTAAATTGACCTGAATAAAGCATCGTTTTACCATCAGGATAATACTTTACCCAAGCGCCTTGCCTCCGTCCTTGGGAATCTTTTTTGTTTTGTGCCCGTGCGGGAGCCATCGCTAAACAAATCAACACTAAAAAAAATATTATCCGCATATGTTGTTCATTAATTCCAAGAGTGAATTCACCTTAAGATCAGGAACCGCTGTCGTTTCCTCCTTACTTTCCACCAAAACCGTTTTCATTCCTAATTCCATACCAAATCGTATGTCACTGTCGGTATCGCCTACCATAACAGCCTTAGCGAAATCAATCTCAGGAAATTGAAGTTTCGCTTCTAACCCCATTGCCGAATTCGGTTTTCTTCGATTCGGACTGGCTGTTTTTAAATCAATCGCCGCATAAACCGCATCAATTCGTCCGCCGTAGGTTGAAATTTCAGTTATCATGTCTTGATGAATTTGTGACAGTGCGGGTTCACTTAGTAAGCCTAACGCTACGCATTGTTGGTTCGTTACAACAATAATTTTACCAAAACGATGGTTTGCAATTTTTAATGCAGGTAGTACACCGGGTTCAAAGATAAAGGTCTCCTTACCTAATACATATCCCCCGAAAATCCGTTGATTAATGACCCCATCTCGATCCAGGAACAAGGTCCAGGTATGATCGACATTAAAAAGATTTATTCCCATCCTGATTTCTCTTCAACCAAATAGGAATTTCTTGCGGACGAATTCCGACTAACTAATTCAGCTAAAAATCCGGTAAGAAAAAACTGAAGACCCATAAGCATAGCGACCAAGGATACAAAGAATTCTGTGCGTTCCGCCAATTTCACCCCTCGGGTATGAATAAACAACTTATCGATCCCAAGGTATAAACCAAAGCCAAAACCAACAAAAAA
>JBEIDV010000016.1:0-19565 GCA_040383285.1 Crocinitomicaceae bacterium
AGCGATATGGGTGACTCGGGAAGGCACGTTTGAACATTTCAGAAATAAAACTCGCATACGGTTGGTTGTCTACCCGCTGCCGTTTTTCTTCTTTAACAACACTTCGTTGTGTTTCGATACCTACGTTTTCCACTTTGGCATGCAACATACGCTCACTTTCTAACCATAGGCCTAATTCCAACTGGTTTGAGGGCAAAATTTCATAATAGTATGTTCGGTCTTGCGAAGTATTCGCGTTCAAGGTACCTCCGTTTTTTTCAACTAACTTTGAGTATTCACCGCGACCGATATTTTGAGAACCTTCGAATAACAGGTGTTCAAAAAAGTGGGCGAAACCAGTGCGTTCGGTGTTCTCGTTTTTCGACCCAACATGATAGAGTACAGAAACAGCTACAATGGGCGTGCTGTGTTCTTCGTGAAGGATTACGTGAATACCGTTGGGTAAATCGTATTCGATGTAATTAATTTTACTTTGTGCAAATCCCGTATTTAAAAGGATAAGTGCAAGCAGCGTTAGAAAAATGGACTTCATAGTTAAATTTTTGAAGCGCTAATTTACAACAAAGTAGGCAATCCGAATGATGTCGGTTGAAATTTAATCACCACCAAGAAATTGGCCTAAAAATTGCCTACCTTTGAACCCATGCAGCGAATGTTACCCTTGGTGTTCTTGTTGTGCTCCATTGCCTATGGTCAGACGGTTGTACCATTTAGGGATTTTAATAATTTTTTCTTGAGTTATGAGAACGGTGGGTTTAAAACCATTGAAATTCAACCAGTAAAAGAGTACCAAGCAGGTGACGAATTGGTAGCCTACATTGATACGCGTGGAAATTTGAGGCTCTATGATGGAAGACAACGCAAGGACATCACGAACCTTAATGTAGAATTTCAGGTTTCAGATCATTTGTTGGGTTATATGATTGGACCTACCTTAAATATGTGGGATAAAGGTCGTCTACAAACTTTAACCTATTTCGGTCGCAAATTCTTAGTTAAAGACTCGTTGATTGTATATGAAGATACGAGATTCAATACCTTGAATGTGTATTGGAAAAAAAACACCATGAGCCTCGCTACGATTATTGGAGAACTGTCGATTCCAACAACAGTAGGTGAAAACATCCTAGTATTCAAGGACAATGGAAATTTGTTTAAAGTGTTTCAAGATGGAATGATTTATGAAATCTGTGCGTGGAACGGAACCATTGATTTTCAATTAGGTACAGATATCATCTGTTTTAACGACCCAACCACTAGGACCTTCGTTGCATTTGAGCACGGGGAGTTTATAGATATAGAGAATCAATTCATGCGAAAGTATAAAGCGGGCAGAGGCTTTGTCGTATATGAAGACTTGAATTCCAACTTATGGTTGTATAAAAATGGTGAAAAGACCTTGCTTACTAATTTTATTTCATCGTTTTGGGATGTTAAGGATGATGTAGTGATATGGGGTGAGAATAACTATCTCTTTACCTATGTGAACGATGAAAAAATTCAAGTGGCTAATTTTATACCCAATACCTGGGAAATTAAAAACAATACGATTGCGTACCGTAACATTATGGGAGGAGTATCGGCCATGGTTAATGGTATAAACCATGAAATAACCTTGTTAGCCGATTCAGAGTTTAAAATTTTCGGGAACTCCGTTTTGGTTAAATTATTTAATAATTCGCATCTCGTTTTATCTGATGGAAAGGTTTTTTCGAATTAATACCGCATTAAAATTTCTTGTTCTTTTTCTGGGTATTTCTATGTCTGCCGTGGCTCAAGTACCTGCCTTTGACAAGTTAGAGCAGCTGTATGATCAAGGACGGTATCACCTTGTGTATAGAAATTCTGTTCGTCTGCTCAATAAACCTGAATACGACTATTCACTTTTGCCTGAATATTATCAAGCGATTGCAGCACTGCAGTTGTTGCGCAATGAGGGGTGGAGAAGCAAGCATTCAGAAACGATTGATTTGTCTTTCGTGTTTCTAAAAGCACTGGGTAAAACGGAAAAAGGCACCAAATTGAAAGTTAATCATGGCCAAGAATTAGTGTCGCTTCAAGCCGATTTAAACGACTGGATTGCGGAGTTATCGCAGGAAAAAGAGAACAAGCTGGTTCGGATGTATAGTTCGAATATCAGTGCATTGAATGCTGTAATTCGTGCAGAGGCGAGCGAGCCTACTGGAACGGCATGGGAATCACCATCTGGGTTACTCGGTAAGGAAAAAGCGGTAGCCATGATTGAATTTGCTCGAGGATTTGTTGGTACCCCGTATGTTTGGGCCGGTGAAGCACCGGGTGGGTTTGACTGCAGTGGCTTTACGTCGTATGTGTTTTCTCAGCAAGGAAAAAAAATCCCCCGGGTTTCAAGGGATCAATATGCGTCATCCGTAAAGGTTGAGGCTGCCGATGCATGTATTGGTGACCTCGTCTTTTTTGGTCAAGAAGGGGTTGTTAGCCATGTTGGGATCCTAGTGAATGAACCAGGTAAACCCAAACGTATGATTCATTCCAGTAGCAGTAAGGGAGTGATGTTTCAAGACATCGATAACTCGAAATATTATGCTACGCGCATTATTGGTTTTGGGCGATACTAAGGCTTAGGTTCCGCCTTCCTTCCAAAAATGATAACTCCCAATAACATGAATGCCACACTGATACTTAAGGGGATAATTACTTGAGGAAACCAACGAAAGTCTGATAAAACGCAAATACAGGTAATTAGCCAGAGCACGCTAACCGCAGCTACACCAACCACTTTCAGTTTATACTGATTGGTCCAAATCACATCAAAGGAATTGATGAATAATTGATTAAATACAGGAATGATAAACCAGGTCCACCGTGTTTCTAACGCATCGGGTAAGGCATTAAAGTAGATGATTAAAAATGCGGTCAGTAAAAAGTTGACCACCGAAAGCCATTCCGCTTTGGTGGATCTTGATTTTATTAGCAAATGGATGCCACTGGTAAAAAACGGCGTCGATAAAAAGAAGAGCCACCGATAGGCATACACGCTGGTAAAGGAAATTGCCTGATACAAAAAGAATAAAAAGAACAAAGTGTTTAATACGAACACCAATAACCAAAAATTATATTTGATTCGTTCTATCATGATTTTCTGCGACTTAATTCCGTGGCGCAAACCAATTGCCAAAGGGCACGAGCGCCCACATTAGCATCCCAATCTCCACTGCTTCCTGGTGAAACTTCGTTTAAATCAAAACCAATAATTCTTCGACCGGAATCAACCACTTTAAAGATCAAAAAACTAAGTTGTTCAAGGGTGAAGCCGCCAGCTACTGGAGTTCCGGTATTAGGGCACAGATTGGGTATTAAACCGTCAATATCGAAGGAAATGTATACATCATTAGACAGTGATTCAATAATTTCTTCGCACTGTGTATTCCATGTTGTACCCATAAATCCTTCTTCTTTCAAGTTCCAATCAAAAAACGTGGTGATTTTTGGATGCGTAAGGGATAGTGTATGTTCATCCGCGGATAAATCCCGAATTCCAACTTGTACTAATTGATTTAAATTGTCACATGATTCGACTACGTTGTGCATGATGCTTGCATGTGATTGTTCGAATCCTTCGTATGCTTTTCGTAAATCTGCATCGCATCAATTTGAAGGATACTAAACGAACTGTAATGATCATTGAGGGCTTGAATCAAACCCAGTGGTGTGGAGTGCTCACCGCCTAATACGGCACAAATTTTACCCGATTGAATTAGGGTCTCAACCCGTGATTTTAAGTTGGTAGTTAGCGCGGCATGTGCGGCATTAATTTCATCAATGATGCCTTTGTGTTTTTCCTGTGCTGATGCTTCACCCAGTTGTTCCAAGTCTATAAAATATTCGCTTGCTCGATCATTCAGCGAATCGTTAATGGATTTCCATTCCTCGGAAATTGGGGTTAAAAAAACCTTGGTTTCATATGCGTTTTCTAGCCTTGGATGAAAAAAATCTAGTTGCGTAGAGGCATCGAGTATGGCTTGTGGACCATTGCTGGTTCCTTTTCCGTAGGAAGCCGTTGCGTCCCAAGGAATTGGAATGATTATTAACTCGGCATCTGCTTCGGTGCATGGAAACCCAAAAAGGTTCCCATTGGCTACGCCAACTCCATTGGGGTCAAAACTCATGTGCGGGTATTTTTTAACTGATAGGCCTCAATGCTCGCTCGAACCGAATGGAACTCCTTTAATAAGGATTCAGCTTCGGATGCTGAGACGGGTATTTCATCACATACCATACGAATGGCACGTTGTACTAATTTCTCGTTGCTTAATTGCATATCCACCATTTTGTTGCCTTTGACATGTCCAAGTTTGATCATCAGGGTGGTTGAAATCATATTAAGCACCAATTTTTGAGCAGTACCAGATTTCATGCGGGTACTTCCAGTAATGAACTCAGGTCCAACGACAGGAACCATAGGAAAGGAGACTTCTTGAGAGAGGGGAGAACCCGGATTGCAGGTGATTCCACCGGTTAATATACCTGAGTTATTTGCAGTTCTGATTGCACCCATAACATACGGAGTTGTCCCTGAGGCTGCAATTCCAACCAGGGTATCTAATTCGTTAATCTGATGTGCTTCGAGGTCTTTCCATCCTTGATGCTCATCGTCTTCAGCAAATTCAACCGCTTTACGAATGGCCTGATCTCCACCGGCAATTAATCCAATAACAACGCCATGATCTACCCCAAAAGTTGGTGGGCATTCACTGGCATCAACAATTCCTAGCCGACCACTGGTACCGGCGCCTAAATAAAAAAGCCGTCCTCCCTTAGCCATGCGCTCAACGCATGCATCAACAAAAGATTCAATAGCAGGAATGATTTCTTGAACAGCAAGGGCTACTTTTTCATCTTCAGAATTGATTCCTTTTAATAATGCACTTGTGGATAGGGTCTCTAATTTATCGTGATTTGAGCTGCTTTCTGTAATACGTATCATTTCAAATAAGCATAATGTTCGGTTGATACTAAATCTACTTCAACTCGGTTTTTGAGCGTAGTAGAAAGACTTAGCCCTACGAAGTCGGCCTTGATGGGATACCTTCGATGTTGGCGATCTACAAGAACCAGTGTTTTTATAGAATGTGTGGCTTGCTGCAAGAATTTGATGAGGGCATATTGCATGGTTTTGCCGGAGTTAATCACATCGTCAACTAATACAATATATCCATGCTTTAACTCAATTTCTGGTATGGAAAGTCCAATCGGACTGGCCCAAGGTTCATCCTTGTTAATTTCAATTTCGAACAATTGCGTGTTTAGCGACCCATGCGCGTCAATCACCGATTTAAGGTGTGTCGCGAGTAAAAAACCGTTGCCTTGTATTCCTCCAATGTAGATTTTTTCTTGGTCCGTACATTGTTCCAAAATCTGGTAGGCAAGACGGGTAATTTTCTGATGAATTTCTTGGTGTTTAAGAATTACCTGCATGGTCAAATTTTCTATGCAAATATAAGCTTAATTCGCATGCTGTTTAACTCGCTGTGGAAATCATTACCTTCGCTTGGTGAAAACAGTTAGCACAGCATGGGGTTGGTTGAAGTACATGTCTCTTAGACGGGTAGTGAATTTCTTGGGATTAGTATGTAGCTATTACCTCTCAAGGATTTTAAGTAACAGTATCCACGTTGGCTTACCGTTTCATGTAAGCATGGAGCCAACCACGGCATGTAACTTAGGATGTCCAGAGTGTCCAAGTGGCTTAAAGAAATTTTCTCGCCCCACGGGTAAAATGGCATTAGATCACCATGAGCAGTGGTTGAAGCAACTGTCGAAGACGGTGTTTTATATAACCTATTATTTTCAAGGCGAACCTTTTTTGAATCCGAAGTTTCTAGAATTAATTCAAGCCGCAAAACGGCATCGAATGTTTACGGCGACGTCAAGCAATGCGCATTTTATTGATTCAAATAATGCGGAAGCAATTGTTGCGAGTGGGTTGGATCAGTTAATTATTTCGGTTGATGGGGTTTCACAAGAAGTTTATCAGCAATATAGAGTACATGGAGACCTTTCCAAAGTTTGGGTAGCAACGGAGGCTTTAGTGGAGGCGAAGCGGAAGCTGAAGTCTACTACACCGCACGTAATATTTCAGTGTCTAGCAGTAAAGCCCAATGAACATGAGATTCCTTTAGTATTTGAAAAAGCAAAAGCACTGGGTGTTGATGAGGTCCGCATTAAATCTGCACAATTGTATGAGTACAAATTCGGAAATCCCTTAATGCCCGAGAATGAATCTTACAGTAGGTACAAGAGAAACCGAAAGGGAGAATTTGAGCTCAAGCATCCAGGGGGTAATCACTGTTGGCGCATGTGGTCGGGCAGTGTGATTACTTGGGACGGTCAGGTGGTTCCGTGTTGTTTTGATAAGGACGCATCCCATGCGATGGGAGAATTAACCCAGGAAACTTTTCAACAGGTTTGGAATAATCCGAAGTATAAGAAGTTTAGAAATGCGGTATTATCAAATCGTCAAGGAATTGATATTTGTCAGAACTGTTCTGAGGGATCTAAGGTTTGGTTGTAGATTTAATGGAAATTAATTTCGAGCTGGAAGTAGAAGTTTTTGAAAGGAATTGGTCGACCAAAAAAATAAAAAAGCGATATTCGTGTAAATTTTTAAATGGCTTGTTATGAATAATGATGAAAGAGGTATGTTGATTTTTATGGTGGTATTTATCCTTGCAATATTTATTATTGGGATTGTGATGGTGATTTCCATGTGGAAGATTTTTGAGAAAGCCGATAAGCCGGGTTGGGCATGTTTAGTTCCTATATATAATAATATGGTGATGGCTGAAATTGGTGGCAAAGAATCATGGTTTGGCTTATTGCCTATGATTCCTTACATCGGAGTCATTTGGTCTATATGGATTCAAAATCGACTGAGTAAGAGTTTTGGTAAGGATCTTGGATTCACCTTGGGGATGATTTTTTTACCGCTCATCTTTTTTCCGATCTTGGCTTTTGGTAGCGCAGAATATGTTGGTCATCCAGATGCACCAAATGGTAAAAATAAGGACAGCGAGTTGTTAGATAATTTTTAACATTTTTTTAATTAATATATGTTAGTATAAAAAAATATATATCTTTGGAAACATAAACCTTTAAAAAGAAAATTATGAGCGAAGAATTAAAGCCTGCACAATCTAAGACAACGATGATGATCGTTTGCTGGTTTCTTGGTGGATTAGGTATTCACAAAATGATGATGGGTCACGAAGGTTGGTGGAAAAGAATTTTTGCCAATTTAATTTGTGGACTTGGTTGGATTTTGGCACTAATTGATCTTGTTAAAATTTACAACGGAAGCTTGAAAATGGCTGACGGAAGAGATTTAGTGTAAGCGAATGCTTGGAGAAATTAAAAAGCAGGGAAACCTGCTTTTTTTTTGAATCATGATTCCTTGTCCTTATTATTTTTATTTCGGTGTTGAATGTTTGGGGTGTGGGTTTCAGCGCTCCTTAATAGCATTGATTCATTTTGATTTGTACACGTCGTTTCGTTTTTTTCCGGGTATGATCCCGCTGTTGTGTTATTTCATTTTGGAGCTTTTACGGATTTTAAAGATAAGATGGGCAAGACAAAATAAAGCAATTTTGTTGTGTGGAGTAGTGGCAATAATTATTCAGGTCATTAATTATTCTTTAAGATGGTCTGGTATTATCCCGTGGGCACATGAAATAACGTGTAACTTTTAAATTAACTAAAATATATGGAAAATACAGTACAAAGTAAGAAAATGATGGCAGCAATGACTGCTATATTTTTAGGCCATTTTGGGGTTCATAAATTCGTTTTAGGATACAAAAAAGAGGGAATCATCTTATTGTCTGTGACTTTAGGATTATTATTTTTGGGATTTTGTGTCTTTTTGACTTGGATATTTTTACCAATTGTTTTTACCTTCTCTTTGATTGAAGGAATTATCTATTTAACAAAGTCTGATGAAGATTTTGTGAACACATACCAGCTTAATAAAAAAGCTTGGTTTTAATGGAGAGTAAACGCATTATTGCCGGAATTACGGCCATTTTAGTAGGAACCTTTGGTGTACATAAATTTTTATTGGGATATAACAAAGAAGGCATATACTATCTAGTTGCGAATTTGGTTATTCTACCTATTATTAGTTTTGTAACTTGCGGGGCTGGATTTGGACTTTATAGTCTAATATATCTAATCCCCATCATTGAAGGAATTATTTATATCACCAAATCGGATGAGGAGTTTATTAATACATACCAGGTGAATAAAAAACCTTGGTTTTAATTTCTAATTATCATGAATGATATAACAGAAGCAAACGATTCGGCAGTGCAACAACATGTTGATTTACCTGAAGTAAAAACAGCGCAAATCCTAGGTGTTGTTGCGATAGTATTAGTGTTTTGTACGTGTTGTTATGGTGGCTTCATTTCCGCCATTATTGGATTTTTTGCCATGAGTAAAGCAAACAAAGCAATTGCAGAATATAATGCCAGTCCCGACGAGTATACCGCGAAATCTTTTAATCAGGCAAAATCGGCCAAAACATTGGGATTGATCGGTGGGATTTTAGGTGTTCTTGCCCTTCTTTACATCGTTTTTGCCTTGATTTTTGGTTTTGCTAATGCTGTAGCTGATATGCCTAACATGTAATTTTGTTTTGGTAGATTGTCTCTTTAAATCATATTTCGGTTACGACTGCCCAGGCTGTGGGATACAACGTTCCTTTTGGGCCTTAACCGAAGGAAAGCTGTGGGAGTCTGTTGTCATGTTCCCTGCCTTACTGATTTATTTGGGGCTTTTCGTTTTGCTGTTTTTGTCGGTTGTGCTGAAGCTTAATATTTCATACAAGTGGTTTGTTTCAACAGCCCTTATAGCCATCGCAGTGCAGTTGGGGTATTATGCCTTGCGCATGACAGGCGTAATTCACGTAGATTGTTATTTTAATTAGCTTCAGGTACTGTTTTTATTGCAAGCGAATCTACTGTGTGCACGATTATATCATTACAGCGTAAAAAAGGAGCAGAATTCTTGCGCACTTCGGATTTATCCGTACCTTTGCCCCGTCTTACAAAAAGTTTGTAGGCTACATAAAAATTATTTTAATCAATATTGGCATGTATTTAGATTCAACCAAGAAAAAAGAAATTTTCAGTAAATTCGGGGGTTCCGAAACAAATACTGGATCAGTGGAAGGACAAGTTGCCTTGTTTTCTTTCCGTATTAGTCACTTAACAGAACACTTAAAGAAAAATCGTAAAGATTACGGTACACAACGTGCACTTCAGTTGCTAGTTGGTAAACGTAGAAGTCTTTTAGATTATCTTAAGCGAAATGATATTGAAAAATACCGTGCGTTAATTAAGGAGTTAGGACTTCGTCGTTAATCGTTAGGTTTTAATTTTATTGGAGAGGGGACGATCGGCTATGTCGAGGTTCCCTTTTTTTGTGTCAGAGAACCAGAGAATTGGACATTGAGACATTTAGAGGTTGTAATGGTGAAAAATTGGTAATCAATTGATAAAGAAGCATAATTTTAAACAATTGTTAGTTTGGAAGGAATCTATGGATTTGGTAAAACATGTTTATCGGATTACTTCAAAATTACCTGAGCAAGAACGCTTCGCCTTGATTAGTCAAATGAATAGAGCAGTTGTTTCTATTCCTTCTAATATTGCAGAAGGATCAGGGAGGACAACCGAAAGAGAATTTATAAGATACCTAGAGATAGCAATTTCGTCTAGTTTTGAATTAGAAACGCAATTGCTGCTGATAAAAGAATTGTATAATATGGATGTTAATGAGGTTTTATTAAAACTTGATCAAATTCAACTTAAAATTCGAGCATTGAGAAAAAAGCTTATGGCTGATGAATCAAAATCGAATTAAAACTAACTATCCAAATGTCTAACTATCCAAAAATCTTAATGTCCAAAAGTCTAAATATCTAAATGTCCAAATATCTAAATGTCTAAAAAAGTAAATAAATAATCATGAATATAGGTTTAAAAAAAACCATCAATACGGGTGGTAAAGAAATCAGTGTAGAAACTGGTAAATTAGCAAAACAAGCAGACGGTTCTGTAGTAGTAAGAATGGGAGATACCATGCTCCTAGCAACAGTTGTTGCAGCTCCTGAAGCAAAAGAAGGGGTAGATTTCCTTCCGCTAACGGTAGATTATCGTGAAAAATATGCGGCAGCGGGTAGATTTCCAGGTGGATTCTTTCGTCGCGAAGCGCGTCCATCCGAAAGTGAGATTTTAGTAATGCGTCTAGTAGACCGTGCCTTACGGCCACTTTTCCCAGATGATTATCATGCTGAAGTGCAATTGATGATTCAGTTGTTATCATACGACGGTCAAAATAATCCAGATGCCTTGTGCGGTTTTGCTGCATCAGCGGCAATTGCGGTATCTAATATTCCGTTTAATGGACCAATGTCGGAAGTACGCGTAGCACGAGTGAATGGAGCGTACATCATAAATCCAACTAAAGAGGAGATGGAAGGTGCTGATATGGATGTAATGATCGCAGGTACTGAAAAAGACATCAACATGCTGGAAGGCGAGATGAAAGAAGTATCCGAAGAAGACTTAGTAGAAGTAATTAAAATTGCTCATGCGGCCATTAAGGAACAATGTGCGTTTCAAGTGGCACTTGGTGCTGAAATAGCCAGCGCTCATCCAAAACGAGTTTATTCGCATGAGGTACATAACGACGATGTAAAAGCGCGTGTGTATGAATTAGGGATGGAGAAATGTAAAGATGTTGCACGAATGGGCTTGGCAAATAAGGCAAAGCGTACCGAATTATTCGATGCGATTAAAGCGGAGATTAAGGCATCTTATTCCGATGAAGAATTAGCAGAAATAGGAAAATTCATCGGGGTATATTTTTCTGAAGTTAAAAAGAAAGCAGTTCGTTGGGTAATGCTTAACGAGCGCAAACGATTAGACGGTCGAGGATTCGATGAAATTCGTCCGATTTGGTCTGAAATTGATTACTTACCAAACGTTCACGGTTCTGCCGTGTTTACACGAGGTGAGACACAATCCCTTACTACGCTAACGCTAGGTGGTAAAATGGACGAGCAATTAATTGATGGGGCTACTTTCCGTGGTACGGAGAAATTCATGCTTCATTATAATTTCCCTCCATTCTCAACGGGTGAAGCAAAACCACTACGTGGAACTTCTCGTCGTGAGATTGGTCACGGAAACCTTGCACTTCGTGCCTTGAAGCCTGTGCTTCCTGCAGATAATCCGTATACCATTCGTATCGTTTCTGATATCCTTGAGTCTAATGGTTCTTCTTCCATGGCAACGGTTTGTGCTGGAACGCTAGCGCTTATGGACGGTGGAGTTAAAATTACTGCACCCGTTTCCGGAATTGCGATGGGCCTTGTAGCTGATGAAGGTAAATTCGCTGTATTATCTGATATCCTAGGAGATGAAGACCACTTAGGAGATATGGACTTTAAAGTAACGGGTACCGCAAAAGGAATCACTGCATGTCAAATGGATATTAAAGTGGACGGTTTACCGTATGAAGTATTAATTCAGGCCTTGCATCAAGCAAGAGCAGGACGTTTACATATCTTAAACAAGATTACTGAAACTATTGCTGAGCCACGCGATAATTACAAAGCGTCTACGCCTCGAATCGAGGGAATCATTATTCCAAACGAAATGATTGGTGCGGTAATCGGACCTGGTGGTAAAATAATTCAAGGACTTCAAAAAGAAACCGGAACTACCATTACGATTGAGGAATTACCAAACGGAGAAGGGTCAGTTCAAATTCTTTCTAATGACGGACCGAGCATGGAGGAAGCACTTAGAAGAGTTAAATTAATTGCGTTCCCACCACAAGTGGAAGATGGTGCTACCTATGAAGGTAAAATCAAGTCCATTAAAGAGTTCGGGTGTTTCGTTGAGATCATTCCTGGTACAGATGGACTTATCCATATCTCTGAATTCTCTTGGGAAAAGGTAGGTAAAATGGAGGATGTGTGCAAAGAAGGAGAAATTCTAAGGTTCAAGGTGATGGGTAAAGATCCAAAAACTAAAAAATGGAAATTGTCACGTAAGGTGTTACTTCCAAAACCAGAAATGAATTAAAATCAACAATAGGGAGAAGTTTTTCTCCCTTTTTTATTGATAATTTTATTGTTCGAAAACAAATAGAAATTAACTTTGAATTATAATTAAAAACAAATGAAAAAAATACTACTAATAATCACTTCGGTTGTTATCGGAACAGGGTTTGCGCAACCCTTTGAACCCTTTAATTATTCAGGAGCGGTGAATGCAAACGGTTGGGCCACGCATTCAGGAGCAATACCAGGACAAATACAAACAATAACTACACCGTCTAATAGCGGAAGTAGTTTATCATTTGCCAATTTAGAGGCTTCCTCAGGTAATCGCGTACAACTTACCGCGGGCAATACGGAAGATGTGAATAAAGCTGCAGCTAATTTAGGAACTAGCGCTTATTTTTCATTTCTATTGAATGTTCCAAGTACCACAGGACTGCATGTTAATGCAAATGCAGGAGATTATTTTACTGGATTCGGTGCAACAGCAGGGGCTTCAGTTACTGCTTTGGCAGCCAGGGTGTTTATCAAGGCTGGCTCGACGCCAAATACTTTTGTTCTCGGCTTAACCAATAACAGCGGTACGGGATCAAATACTACGTGGAATCCAACGGACTACCCTTGCGGAACGACTGTTTTTGTGGTTGTTAAATTGAATATTGGTGCAGCGCCTATTGCCGCATCCATGTGGATCAACCCGACACCAGGCACGCTGGAGCCTGCAGCAACCATATTAAATTCCTCAGGCGCAAACGCACTTGTAGCTTTGGCTTCTGTTTATTTTAGACAAGGTGGAACTGCTGTAACCGGTACGGGCACGTTAGAGATTGATGAAATTCGTGTTGGAACTACCTGGACATCAGTTACTCCATGTGCTGCGCCAACTACCTATTATCAAGATTTAGACGGAGATACCTATGGTAATCCGAACTCAACGGTTCTTGCTTGTTTTGCACAACCTGGCTTAGTATTAAATAACCAAGACTGTAACGATAACAATGCAGCGATTAATCCAACTACCGTGTGGTATGCGGATGCAGATGGTGATGGCTTTGGTAATGCGGCTGTAACACAAAATGCTTGTGTACAACCCAATGGGTATGTAACGAATAATACGGATTGTAATGATAATAATGCCTTGGCAAACGTGGTAACTACATGGTATGCAGATACAGATGGTGATGGGTATGGAAACGCTGCAACTTCAATTCAAAATTGTGGTCAGCCCGCAGGTTACGTAGCCAACAGTACCGATTGTAATGATGCATCCGCAGCTGTAAATCCAGGTGCAACAGAAGTATACAACGGCATAGATGACAATTGTAATAATACCATTGATGAAGGATTTACACCGGTAAACTATTATTTAGACAATGACGGAGACGGGGTAGGGGGAAATACGTTTGTGGTTGGAATTACCTCCCCGGGACCAAATTATGTGTTGATCACAGGCGATTGTAACGACAACAGCGCAGCTATGTATCCGGGTAACACGGAAACGTGTGATAACCTAGATAACGATTGCGATGCATCAATCGATGAAGGCTTAATTTTTGTGACCTATTTCCAAGATTCAGATGGAGATAATTACGGTAATAATTCTGTAACCCTTTCTGCGTGCAGCGTGCCACAAGGTTATGTGTTGGACAGTACTGATTGTAACGATCTAAACAGCGCCATTAATCCAGGTGCACAAGATATTCCAGGAAATGGAATTGATGAAGATTGCAGTGGCTTAGACGCCCCCATTGTTGCAGCACAGTTAGGAATGTATGAATTTACTCAAGCTTCTGGATGTCCAGTGTTAGCTAATACAGTAACCGCTCAACCGGCCAATGCTACGTTTTCAATTTATACGAATGTTGGAGGGACTTGCACTGCAGCCGCAAAAGTGTTTAATAACAATACGTGGAATACAGGGGCTACAGTAGATCCGACAAATTATAACGAATTTTCCATACAAGCAGACAGTTGCTTTGGCTTAACATTAACGAAATTGACGTTTACCAATAAAGTGAGTAATGTTAATACCATTCCTACATGGCATTTGCGATCTAGCTTAGATAACTTTGCAGCAGATATTGCTTCAGATTCCATTACAACGAATGCGGTGTTAAATGATACCGTTTTACTTGGGGCTGCCTTTGCCAATGTAAATCAAGTTACTTTTAGGTTTTATATAACAGGCATTTCAACAGTGGGTGCTACCTGGAGAAATGACAATGTGAGCCTTTGGGGATTCATTAACACAGTGCAACCGCAAACGTTTTATGCGGATACCGACGGTGATGGGTTTGGTGATGCGGCCAATACCTTACTTTCATGTACCTTACCTGCTGGATATTCCACGAACAATACGGATTGTGATGATTCAAATGCACAGATCAACCCGAATACCATTTGGTTTATTGACGGGGATCAGGACGGGTTTGGAAATCCTAACAATACAGTAACCTCATGCCTTACTCCTCCGGGAGCAGTACTAAACGGAGATGATTGCGATGACACGAATAACCAGTTGAATTTGGTAGATATGTATTACGTTGATGCGGACGGTGACGGCTTTGGAGATGAGGCTACAGGGGTTGAAACATGTGCGCAACCAGCAAATACGGTGACTGTTGGTGGAGATTGCGATGATTTAAATGATCAAATTTATCCAGGTGCTGTTGAAATTTGTGATAATGAAGACAATAACTGCGATGGGAATACCGATGAAGGCTTGCCTTCAATTACCTATTACGAAGACCTTGATGAAGATGGTTTTGGTTCAAATGTTTCTTTGGTTTCTTGCGATAGCCTTGGATTAGGATATTCTTTAGTCGCAGGAGATTGTAATGATGCTAATGACCAAGTTTATCCTGGGGCAACGGAGGTTATAGATAACGGAATCGATGAAAACTGTGATGGTTTTGATAACTATGCTGGGTTAACGGATGCATCAACGCTTTCCCTGTCATTAATTCCAAATCCTACCGCAGGTGATGTAACCCTTTCTGTTTCAACAACAGAGAACCTTGATCTTGAAATTCGTGATGTTACCGGTAAGTTATTAGTAACATTAAACAATGTGTCAAACGGAACAACGATCGCAACAAGCGCATGGGCTCCTGGAACATATTTCGTGACTTTATCACAAGATAACAACCAAGTTATTTCAAAATTAATGGTGAAATAAGAAGCTTAATCGTTACTTTTTTTAAAGCCGTCTTAGGACGGCTTTTTTTTTGTTTTATGAAACCCGTTAGGAATTCACTAATTTTATGTCGGATTGTAACTCTGTATTTACTAGTTCGTCATTAAAATATATCCGTATTATGCGTAAAAATATTCTTTTTCTTTTCCTTTTCGCCTTTTGTTCAGCACATGCACAATACTGGCAACAGCAAGTAGATTATCGGATTTCGGTTAAACTAGACGATAAAACCCATCGGCTTTACGGCGAACTTGCCTTTGACTACCTGAACAACTCTCCGAGTACCTTAGATTCCTTATATATCCATGTCTGGCCTAATGCCTATAAAAATGGAAACAGTGCCTTGGCCGAACAGCTAGAAGGCGAAGGTAAAAAGTTATCCATGATTGATACCGCTAAATTAGGAGGAATGTCTGCCTTGGATTTTAAAATTAATGGCAGTGCAGTATCATGGTCCTTTCATCCGAAACATGAAGACATCGTACTCATTAAATTGGCCCAACCCCTAGCACCGGGAAAACAACTTACCCTGACCACACCATTTATCGTTAAAATCCCGTCGGGTTCTATTTCTCGTTTGGGTCACATTGGTCAATCCTATCAAATTACGCAATGGTATCCGAAACCAGCGGTATTCGATCACAAAGGATGGCATCCAATCCCGTACTTAAATCAAGGAGAGTTCTATTCTGAATATGGTTCATTCGATGTGTCGATTACCGTTCCTAAGAACTATGTCGTTGGTGCTACCGGAGTGCTTCAGAATGCGGCCGAGGCCTCTTTTTTAGATTCCTTGGCGCAAGATACAAAAACACGAATGTCTGAAATTATAGCCCTGCCAGGAGGTAATTTGAGGGATTCATTTCCACCCTCTGCTTCCGAATGGAAAACGCTTCGATATCTCCAAGATAAGGTCCATGATTTTGCTTGGTTTACAGATAAGCGATATAAGGTGTTAAAAGGGTCAGTAAAATTACCTGAATCTGGTCGAATTGTTACCTCATGGGCCTTGTTTACACCTGCCAATGCAGCTAACTGGCAAAATGCTATTGAATATATTAATGACGGGACCTACTACTATTCGAAATGGAATGGAGATTATCCGTATGCAGCGGTTACTGCCGTAGATGGTACCATAAGCGCCGGAGGTGGAATGGAATACCCGATGATTACAGTAATTGGAAACGCAAGTTCCGCTAGAGAATTAGAAGTGGTCATCGTACATGAGGTTGGACATAACTGGTTTTATGGAATCTTAGGATCCAATGAGCGGCAACACGGGTGGATGGATGAAGGAATGAACACTGCAAATGAAATGCGGTATGTCGCTACCAAATACCCTGATAATCAAGACATGTCAGACATGGTATTAGGTGGTAAACTCCACTTAAACGATCTCGATCATCACGATATGGGAGATGTATTTTATCGGTTTTTAGCAGTAGTGGATGCAGACCAACCCATCGAAACGCATTCAGCGGACTTCAGTTCGGCAAATTATGGAGCCATTATGTATCAGAAAACGGGCCTGATTTTTCAGTATTTAAGGAGTTATCTGGGAGATGAACTCTATGATCAATGCATGCATCGCTATTATGAGCTATATCAATTTAAACATCCGTACCCTGAAGATATGCAGCGCGTTGTTGAAGGAGTTTCTGGTCGTAAACTCGATTGGTTGTTTGGGGATTTAATCCAAACCACAAACGTAATCGATTATAAAATCAAAAAAGCTAAGTTCATCGAGCCGTTGAATACCTTTACGGTAAAGGTTAAGAATACTGGAAGTGTGGATGGTCCGATCGGAGTTTCATCGCTTGATAAAACAGGATCTGTTTTAGAAACACAATGGACGAATCCTTCAGATAAACGTTCAACCTTAATCTTTAAAGGTAATGCTGCCATCACTGAATTTGCAATCGACCCAAATCGAAATATCCCAGAAATCAATCGGTCAAATAATCGGGTATTAGTCAATAAGTCCATTCTGAAAAGGTATGAGCCGCTAGCGCTTGAATTTATGTTCGGTGATCATGAAGCCAATAAAACAAATGTGTTTTGGACTCCGATGATGGCTTTTAATCATTCAGACCGTACCATGCTCGGAGTGGCGGTGCATAATTTCGGACTTCCATTCAAACCGGTTCAGTATGTTATCGCGCCGATGTACTCCTTTGGAAGAAATACCCTAGGTGGTGTTTTGGAATTGAGTAAAATGTGTTTTCCATCAAAAGGTCCAAAATCCATCAAAGCAGGGATGAGCATTAAATCTTTTGGGCTGCAAGATGATGCGAAAGGTCAAACGCAAACTTATTTCTTAGCGATAACACCTTATCTGACGTTGAATTTGGTTCCAGACCGAACACCAAAAGGTTTTTTACACGATTTAACTTTCAAATGGTTGTGGAGAAGAGATTTACTGCCTATGGATTATAGAATTGAAAATGGCTTAAAAGTTAACCATTCCATTCATTGGAATAAAAGACGAGTTACTTATGAGAGTCAACTTCAATTTGAGGGTGTACTTGGTTATACGGATGTGTTTTATGATGTAGCTAGTTATTCCCGTATTTCAACAACCCAAACGCTTACTTTGACTTATTTAAATCGTAAAATGACCCGTAAATTGAATATCAGGATATATGGTGGATATAATTTAGCCTTTAACCCAGGATCGTCATACTACAATACCATGGGACGCTATTCTATTTCAATGTTTGGCGCGGCAGGTTACCAAGATATTTTTGCTGAAAACTATTATTTTAATCGCAGTAATGTATATGGAACACAATACGCCAACGATATGGGTGGATTTAGAACAGGGAGTAACAATTTGAGAATGTCAAACTATTGGGCAAGTGCGGTAAATGCCACAGTTCAACTTCCGATTCAACCAAATATGTTTGTAGCATTTGCTGATTTCGGAGTTTATGACAATGGGGTAGCGGTATCCACCTTGTATAATGCCGGGTTAGGAATTAATTTAGGAGATGTAGTTGGGGTATATTTCCCATTGATTCAATCCAATAATATGGGGGATTTATTTTTGAATTATAAATCATCCATTCGACTTACCCTGCGCTTCAATCCGTTCAATTTACCGTTTAAACTGAGTTCTATACTTAACAAATAATATTTAAGAAATCATGACTGATACAAAAATCCCTTTTTCCCGTATTTTTTGGCCAACCTTAGTTGCTATAGGCATTGCGTTATCGCTAGGCTTGGTATTTTTCTTTTTAATTCTAGGAGGAATAATTGGTTCGTTCTCGGAATTTGGTCCAGAACCCTATGCGATTGAAAATAAATCGATTTTGCATGTAACACTTAAGGGTACCATTCAAGAGAAAACCAATTCAGAATTTGATCCCAGTGCGTTTCAGTTTAATGAATCCGTTGGTTTATCGGATATTTTATTTGCCTTGGATCAAGCTAAATCTGATGATCAAATTAAAGGTATCTATATCGATATCGATGAGTTGAATTGTGGAATTTCTACGGCTAGAACCATTCGTCAGGCCTTGGATGATTTTAAAAAGTCATCGGACAAATTTGTAATTGCTTATTTCCAAGGAGAGGGAATATCTCAAAAAGAATACTATATCGGTTCTGTTGCTGATCAATGTTATGCCTTTCCTACGTCTTCCTTTATGCTTACCGGTTTAGGGTCTGAGGCGGTATTTTTCAAAAAGTTATTGGATAAGTTAGAGGTAGAGGTACAAGTAATTCGTGGACAAAATAATGATTTTAAAAGTGCTGTTGAGCCTTTTTTCTTGACGGGATTAAGCGATTCAGCGCGCATGCAAAATCAAGTCCTGATGAATGGGCTTTGGAACGAATTGGCTGCGGATATTTCTTCCAGTCGAAACATTAAAACCTCAGACTTCAATGCGTGGATTAATAACATGGAAGTGGTGAATCCAGAACAGGCGCTGGCGCATAAGTTGGTTGATGGCTTGTTATACAAAGATGAATTAATGGATAAACTGGCGAAAAAAGCGGGTGTTTCTGAAAGTAATGACATCAAATGGGCTGAATTAAACGACTATGCGCAAAACGCATTTTACGAAAGTCAAGTGCTAATTCAAGCAGAAACTGCAAGCGTTGCTGTAATTCTTGCTGAAGGTGAGGTTGCTGTGGATGGAGATGGCGTAAGCAGCAAAAAATTATGCCGCCTGTTTGAAAAAGTGCGTAACGACGATGACATCAAAGCCGTAGTGTTTCGAATTAATAGTCCAGGAGGAAGTGCCTTAGCTA
>JBEIDV010000017.1:0-19091 GCA_040383285.1 Crocinitomicaceae bacterium
CTAAGTGCAAGTTTGAGTAAAATCAATCTTTTTAACCCTAAAAACAGGATGTTCTACCGTCTATTCCATCAAGGAGCCAAACAGCTCACCTTGGATAATGCCGGTAGGTTATTGATTCCAGTTGCTCACATGGAACGCGTTGGCTTGGTGTCGGAAGTGATGCTCATTGCATACAACGACCGCATCGAAATCTGGGATCGGGCTAAATACTTCGAGATGATCGAAGGGAATATGCCTGACTTTGCCGACTTAGCGAATGAAGTAATGGGTGAAGGAAACAATGAAGATTAACGAAGCATACCACGTTCCAGTTTTACTGCATGAAAGCGTTGATGGCCTCGCCATTAATCCGACGTCGATTGTAGTGGATGTTACCTTTGGGGGTGGCGGTCATTCACAGTATATTTTATCTAAGTTGTCTAATGAAGGGTTTTTGTACGCCTTCGATCAAGATGAGGATGCGAGTAAAAACGCGATTCCAGTTCCAAATTTTACGTTAATTGGTGGCAACTTTAAGTTTATAAAAAATCACTTACTGGCACTTGGTGTCAAGAAAGTTGATTCTATTCTTGCAGACATCGGGGTGTCTTCCCATCAATTTGATATCGCGGATCGAGGGTTTAGTTTTAGGAGCGCCGCGCCCTTAGATATGCGCATGAATCAAAAGGCATCCATTACCGCAGCACAACTGCTTAATAAAGGTTCAGAAGAGGAGTTGCTCCGGATTTTTAATTCCTACACGGATTTACCCAATGTGTTTCGCTTGGTGCAAACGATTTTAGCCGCACGTCAACACGTGCCCTTTGAAACAACGGATCAACTCGCTATCCTCTGTGAACCACTCGCGCAACGAGGAAAAGATCATAAATACATCGCTCAAGTATTTCAAGCCTTGCGCATTGAGGTAAATGATGAGATTGGTGCACTTAAAAAACTGTTGGAAGATTCCGTGGAGCTCTTAAATCCCGGGGGACGAATTGCTGTGATTTCTTACCATTCCATTGAAGACCGCTTAGTAAAGAATTTCTTCAAAAAAGGGAATTTCGAGGGGAAGGAGGTCCGTGATTTTTATGGAAATCTTCAGCGTCCTTTTGTTGAAATAAACCGACATCCCATCGTACCTACCGAAGCAGAAGTGTTAACGAATAATCGGGCTCGAAGTGCCAAATTAAGAATAGCTCAAAAGCAATGATCGAGAATAACTATAATACGGAATCACAAGAAAAGCCTAGTACTTCGAAATCAACTAAATCGAAGAAGGGGAGTGCGTTCTCGCAAATCTTGAATGGTGAATTCCTGAGTAAGGATTTTGTGTTAAATAACCTGACCTATATTCTATTCATTTTCTTTTTGCTCTTTGTTCTTGTGGCTAAAGGGTATTACGGTAAATCTGTATTGAAAGAAATTCAAGAGACCCGTCGAGAAGTAGATCAAAATACTGCCGAGTATATCGAAATTAAAACAATGCTTGAAGAGCGCACGAGACGCTATAAAATGGTAGACCGCTTGAAAAAAAGACAGTTACTAGAGTCTGAGAATGCAATTAAGGTGATTAAGTCGAATGAAATGAATAAGCAACCATGAGTAGCAACAAAGGACCAATGGTGTTTCGGGCGTATATGCTCTATTTCGGCTTTGTGCTCGTGCTGTTTGTGGGCTTGTATAAAATGTTCAAGCTTCAGTGGACAACGGAAGAGGTTGATTTGCCGGTTCGGCTGGAGGATCGTGCACCAAGAATGGGTGAAATCCTAGACGCAAACCTTAATCCACTCATGACCTCGGTTTCCTATTTTGATATACACATGGATCCTACCGTTGTTGATCAAAAAATATTCGATGAGGAAGTTTCGAATTTGGCAGAAGGCTTAAGTAGTATGTATGGAGATAAATCCGGACGAACATACGAAAACGAAATTCGTACTGCTCGAGCACAAGGTTCTCGGTATTTACTCATTCGGAAAAAAGTAACCAATGAGGAACGAAAACGAATTAATGCACTTCCAATTTTTGAGTTGGGTCGGATGAAAGGTGGAATTATTGATAACGAAGAAACGGTGATACGAAAAGCTCCAAATGGGATTTTACTCCGACGAACACTTGGGTATTATAAAAAGGAACTTGACTTAGAAGTTGGTTTAGAAGGGGCTTATCATGCGTACTTGGAAGGCGAGCCAGGCAAAGAAATAGAACATAGAATTACTACCGGATGGAAAAAAACGGGAAGATTTACCAAGGACCCTGTGGAAGGAGCCGATATTGTTACCACGTTCGATAAGGATATACAGGAGGTTGCTCACTCCGAATTAGAACATCAGTTAAAGGAGATGGATGCTCAAAGTGGTACGGTAATTCTCATGGAAGTTGCTACGGGCCATGTAAAGGCCATGGTTAATTTAGATCGTGAGAAAAATGGGTCATTCTCTGAGAAGTTCAATCATGCCGTAGGTTTACGTGAAGTGCCAGGATCCACCATGAAATTAGCCTCCATCATGGCTGGTTTAGAGGATAATAAGTTTAAAATTACAGATAAGGTAAATGCGGTTGGTTCCTATCAAGTGTACCGGAAAAAGTTCATGGATTCTAATGAGGGAAGAGGGTATGGCACAATTACCATTCAGCAGGCTTTTGAGAAATCCTCCAATGTAATTGCGCTCATTCTGTATAAGGCTTATCGAAACGACCCAGAGAAATTTATTCAACGGTTGAAAGATTTTGGACTAACAGAACCGCTCGGAACAGAAATCCCAGGGGAACTTGGACCAAAATATTTTGAGCCGGGTAGTGCCGGATGGTCTCCATATTCCATTCCTTCAATGGCTATAGGATATGAGTATCAGCAATCCCCCCTGCATACATGCGCATTTTACAATGCGGTTGCAAATAATGGAAAATTTCTTCGTCCACTTTTTGTCAAAGAAATTCGTCGATCTGGAAAGGTTTTAAAAACATTTCGCCCAGTAGTCATCAGAGAAAAGATCTGTTCGGACCAAACCCTTAAAATTATGCAGCAATGCCTGAAAGGGGTGATGAAACACGGAACGGGAAAACGACTTACCTCAAGTCAATTTTCAATTGCGGGTAAAACAGGTACGGCGCGATTGCTTGATGAGAATAGGCAATATGTAGAAGAAAAGCAAAGTGATTTTCAAGCCTCTTTTGCTGGGTATTTCCCGGCAAACAATCCAAAATATACCTGCGTGGTGGTAGTGACAAGACCAAAGAAACAAAAATATGCTGCCCTAGTTGCTGGACCAGTGTTTGCGGCCATTGCCAATAAAATTTATGCATCCAATCTGGCGTATCATCCGGCAATAAATGAACGTAAACCCTTTGCAGCCGGATTACCAGCCGTAAAATCAGGGTACTATAAAGATGTTACTTCTGCGCTAAAGCATCTCGGGATTCGCTTTCAATTAAACACAAGCGCTAAATGGGTGGTAAGTGATTCCTTGAAAAATAGCTTGCATTTAAATGCAGTAGTGATTCAAAAAGGTAAAGTTCCAAACGTCAAAGGGATGTCTGCAAAAGATGCAATTTACTTGTTGGAATCCAATGGATTAAGTGTACGCCTAACGGGATGCGGTCGCGTAGTAACCCAGAGCATTCTTCCTGGGACAGAAATTCATAAGGGGCAAATGGTAAAAATTGAGTTGAAATGATACAGTTGAATAAACTCTTAGCCGCTATAAATATTCCGTTTACCGAAGGGTTGAACGAAATTCATCGTGTTGTTTTTGATTCCAGACTGGCTAATAAAAACACCTTGTTTGTTGCTATAGAAGGGGTTTCTGTAGACGGACATAGTTTCCTTCAGCAGGTGGCTGATCAAGGATGTCAATATGCCATCATTCAACAGTCAGTAGATATACCTAATGGTTTGAGTTGCTTTCAGGTTCCCGATACACGTAAAGCGCTAGCCGAATTGGCTTGTTTCTGGTATGAGTATCCTTCCAAGGAATTAACGTTGGTGGGGATAACGGGGACAAACGGTAAAACCACTACAGCGACCTTATTATTTAATTTGTTTTCCCAATTGGGTTATAAAACTGGATTGATTTCTACCGTCGTTAATAAGATTGGGGAAGAAAAAGTGCCTGCTACGCATACAACGCCTGATCCCTTTGCCTTAAATGAGCTCTTACGAAAAATGGTGGATGCGGGCTGTGCTTATTGCTTTATGGAAGTTAGTTCCCATGCCGTTCATCAACAACGAATTCATGGCTTAACGTTTCGTGGTGGAGTCTTTACCAATATTACACACGATCACTTAGATTATCACCAAACCTTTGCTGAATATATAAAAGCAAAAAAAGGGTTTTTTGATTTGCTTCCCAGTACGGCATTTGCACTTACAAATCGCGATGATAAAAATGGCGAGGTGATGTTGCAAAATACCTCAGCCGATAAACGAACCTATGCCCTAAATAGCATGGCGGATTTTAAAGGGATTATCCTTGAAAATGAATTAAGTGGCCTGGTGATGCGGTTGAATACCCTCGAAGTACATACCCGATTAATTGGGGCCTTTAATGCCTATAACCTGCTTGCGGTTTATGGTGTGGGAATACTTCTCAATGTTCCTTCCTTGGAGTTGCTCACCGCCATATCAACCTTGGAGTCCGTTGAAGGGCGTTTTCAATTTTTCAAAAGTACGCATGGGGTTACCGTGGTCGTTGATTATGCCCATACCCCGGATGCGCTTGAAAATGTACTTAAGACCATTGGGGTTTTTAGAAAAGCTAATCAAAAAGTGATTACCATCGTGGGGTGCGGAGGAGATAGGGATAAGGCTAAACGACCGGAAATGGCAGCGATTGCTCAAAAGTTAAGCAGTCAAGTGCTATTGACGTCTGATAACCCGAGGACTGAAAATCCGAGTGAAATCCTGAAAGAGATGCAAGCTGGCGTTGATACTTCTTCTTCAATACCAGTGCTTTTAATCGAGGATAGAACACAAGCAATCCAAACCGCCTCCCTGTTGGCAGGCTCAACAGATATTGTGCTTATCGCAGGAAAAGGCCATGAAAAATATCAAGAAATCATGGGTGTGAAATACCCCTTTGATGATTTCGAATTGGCCTCACAATTTTTTAATAAAAATCGCTAGGTATGTTATATTATTTATTCGAGTTCTTAGATAAATTGAATCTGCCAGGAGCAGGTTTATTTGACTTTATTTCGTTTAGAGCCTCCATGGCACTTATTTTCTCCTTGATTTTTTCGATTATAATCGGTAAACGTATGATCAATGCCTTGCGTAGACAGCAGATTGGTGAAACGGTCCGTGATCTCGGATTGGCAGGCCAAATTGAAAAGTCTGGTACGCCAACCATGGGAGGATTAATCATTCTTGGTGCAATTTTGATTCCAACACTACTGTTTGCTAAGCTTCATAATGTATATGTCATTACCATGGTGCTTTCCACCATTTGGCTTGGCCTAATCGGATTTTTGGATGATTATATAAAAGTGTTTCGAAAAAATAAAGAAGGCTTAAAGGGTAGATTTAAAATCATAGGCCAAATTGGAGTAGGCATTTTGGTTGGCTCGATCTTGTATTTTTCAAACGACGTACGGGTGCACAAACGGGTACCTATGAACTACAAACTCCAAGCGGACGAAGTATTTGTTACTCATGAACACGTGCAGGATGAGGATCAACAATTTCGTTGGATTGCAACCGATGATATGACCACCACCATACCGTTTATCAAAGGAAATGAGTTTAACTATAACTGGCTAATTGGCGATTCAAATAAAAACTATGGTTGGTTGCTATTTATTCCAATTGTTATTTTCATTGTGATATCCGTTTCCAATGGAGCGAATATGACGGATGGCTTAGATGGATTAGCAACCGGAACATCTGCTATTATAGGCTTGGCCTTGGCCGTGTTTGCCTACGTGAGTTCTAATGCACGTTTCGCTGATTATTTGAATGTCATGTACATTCCGCAAGCAGAAGAATTGGTTGTTTTCATTGCGGCATTTGTTGGTGCATGTATTGGATTCCTTTGGTATAATTCCTATCCCGCTCAAGTATTTATGGGGGATACAGGAAGCTTGGCATTAGGTGGGATCATCGCTGTATTCGCGATCTCGGTCCGTAAAGAATTGTTAATTCCAGTGCTCTGCGGAGTGTTCTTGATTGAGAATTTATCTGTCATGCTCCAAGTAGGCTATTTTAAAGTTACCAAACGAAGATTCGGTGAGGGTAGACGGATTTTTCTAATGGCCCCGCTTCATCATCATTTTCAGAAAAAAGGAATTCATGAAGCTAAGATCGTATCGAGGTTTTGGATTGTTGGAATTCTCCTTGCCGTAGTCACCATTATTACTTTAAAGTTGAGATAGTTGACCACAACGCCAAAACATATTGTGGTATTGGGCGCTGCCGAAAGCGGGGTTGGCGCTGCTATTTTAGCAGCTACTAACGGATTAAACGTATTTGTATCTGACGCCGGCCCTATTAAAGATTCGGCTAAAATGGATCTAGAACGCTATGCTATTGATTTCGAAGAGCATGGCCACACCATCGATCGCGTTTTAACCGCTGACCTAATCGTAAAGTCACCAGGCATTCCCGAATCTGCAAACATCATTAAAACACTCAGATCCGCTGGTGTTGCTATTGTTTCTGAAATAGAATTTGCCAAACCTTTTTCAAAGGGAAAGACCATCTGTATAACGGGTAGCAATGGTAAAACCACCACCACCTTATGGATTTATCATATCCTAAAAAAAGCTGGTTTTGATGTAGGTCTTGCCGGTAATGTGGGCTTTAGTTATGCGAAGCAAGTAGCGCTTGAGGATCATGAATGGTATGTGTTAGAGTTAAGCTCTTTTCAATTGGATGATATGCATGCCTTTAAAGCTGATATCGCTGTACTTACAAATATTTCTCCAGATCATTTGGATCGCTATGAGTACAAGATGGAGAATTATGTGGCTTCGAAATTTAGGATTCTTCAACACATGACCTCGTCTGATTTCTTCATCTATAATGCAGATGATTTACAAATTAAGCAGTGGATGGATTCCAATAAGGTCGCTGTCAGCTTAGCCCCTTTTTCCGCTACACAAAGCCAGGATTTTGGGGGGTATTTAACAAATGAACAACTAATAATAAACATAAAAACAACAACAACTATGTCAATTCATGAACTTGCCCTAAAAGGCAAACACAATGCGCAAAACGCATTAGCAGCAGGTATTGCTGCACGATTATTGGATATTCGAACCGATTTAGTTCGAGAAAGTTTAATGGATTTTGAAAATGTCGAACATCGGCTAGAATTTGTAGCCAAGGTGAACGGAATTGAATTCATAAACGATTCAAAAGCTACGAATATTAATGCAGCATGGTATGCGCTTGAAAGCATGCAAAATCCAACCGTATGGATTGTTGGAGGTGTCGATAAAGGAAATGATTACTCAGAACTAGAGGCCTTAGTAAAAGCCAAGGTGAAAGCAATCGTATGCCTTGGATTAGATAATGCAAAGATTAAAGAGGCGTTCGCTGGGTTTGTTGAGCAAATCATAGAGACAAATTCTGCGGATGATGCGGTGTTAGCAGCTTATCAATTGGCGTCTAAAGACGAGACGGTTTTATTGTCACCTGCGTGCGCTAGTTTTGATTTGTTTAAAAACTACGAAGACCGAGGGAATCAATTTAAGCAAGCTGTTCGTAGGTTATAAGCGATGGACCAAAAAGTCAAAGATTTTATTGCAGAGTTGCGTGCAAATCGTAGAGATACGCTTGAGAAAGCGTCGATTACGAGTATTCAACCAAGAGGAAAATACCATGGATTTGATGTGTTTACCTGGTTAGATGCCCCGGAATCTACCTTGCATTCAACGTTTGAGTCGATGCCTTTTCCGATTCACTGGGTAAGCACCTTGAATTATTTTAATGTTGTTGTTAATTCAGGGCATTCGCAATTTCCAAATGTGAATCGTATTTATTTATTGGATGATTCAGAAATAAACACCGTGTTAAACAATGAAATCCAGCAGTATGATACGGTGTCTTCTATTTTGAAATTACCAGAATTTACGCATGGTAAAGGTATTATTATGCTCACCGGACTCGGTGCTTCAGGGATAGACGCTATCAATGAAATGGCATTAATTCTTAAAACGATTCACGGTATATGAAAGAGTTGATTCTTAAGTATTTAAAAGGAGATATGGTGATTTGGGTAATTACCTTGTTGCTCTTAGCCTTGTCTATTGTTACTGTATATAGTTTTGTGCCAATTCTCGTAAAGATGGAAGGTAGCACCCCGTTTCATTACTTATTTAAGCACCTGATTTATGTGCTCTTGGGGTTCGCGTGCATTTTTTTCATACATCGAGTTGATTCCAAGTATATTAGTCAAATTGCCAAATTTGGATACTTCTTTGCCATCGCGCTGCTGCTGTTTACGTTCTTCTTTGGTAAGGAAATTAATGGCGCTGGAAGATGGGTTCAAATTCCAGTAATAGGTTTAACCTTTCAATCTTCCGACTTTGCTAAGCTCGCGCTATTCTTGTATTTATCTAAGTTACTGGTGCGTAAGAAAGACACGTTAAATGATTGGAAAGAAGGGATATTACCTTTAATGATTCCAATTGTAGTGATTTGTGGGCTTATCTTTAAGGATAACCTCTCAACATCGTTATTATTGTTTGCCCTTTCAATGGCGATCTTGTTTATTGGTCAGGTCCCTTTGTCAAAACTATTTACTATGGCAGGCGTTGGTATTGGATTATTGGTGCTGATTATTGGAATTCACTCGGCGCTACCTGGCTTGGGGATACTCCCGAGATATGAAACATGGAAGAACCGACTTACTAATAAAATTGAAACCGATCAAAATGTTCTTGAAAATGCACAGGCGTTAGATGCTCGAAGGGCAATTCATGCGGGTTCATGGATTGGAACAGGTGTTGGAGATGGTAAATTGAAAGAGTATATTCCTGAAGCATATGCCGATTTTTATTTTGCGAGTTTTGTGGAGGAGTTTGGAGCTATTTCTGCCATGCTTTTAGTTTTTTTATACATGGTTTTACTTTTCCGTATCATTCGAATTGCGCTTAAAGCCGATAACTTGTTTGAAACGTACGTTTCGATGGCTATCGGCCTTCATCTATTGGCGCAAGCAAGTATCAATATCTTGGTGTGTACCGGGGTGCTTCCCGTCACAGGTCAAAATATGCCGTTCCTCGCAATGGGGGGGTCTGCACTAATCATGGCTTCTGTCTCAATTGGAATAATACAATCGTTTGCGGTTAAACAAAATGCAAGTAAGCTTAACGCAGAACAAGGGATATGAAAACAACTAAGGTTATAATTTCAGGAGGAGGAACCGGTGGACATATCTTTCCAGCCATTGCAATAGCAAATGCCCTTCGAGCGCATGACTCCTCGATTGAAATTCTGTTCGTTGGCGCATTGGGTAAAATGGAAATGGAAAAAGTTCCTCAGGCAGGGTTTCAAATTGTCGGTTTACCAATCGCAGGGTTTAATAGAAAACAGCTATTGAAGAATTTTTCATTGCCTTTTAAGTTGTTTTTGAGCATGTTCAAGGCATTTCGAATTGTGTCTTCATTTCGTCCATCCGTTGTTATCGGAGTAGGAGGATATGCAAGTGGACCTACCTTGAAAGTTGCAAATTGGTTAGGGATATCAACTGTGATTCAAGAGCAGAATTCTTTTCCAGGTAAAACAAACCTGCTCCTTGCGAAAAAAGCCAAAGCAATTTGCGTGGCCTATAACGGAATGGAAACGTTTTTCCCCTCGGACCGAATTCACTTAACCGGAAATCCAGTCCGTAATGACATCATGGATTTATCCAATAAACGCATGGATGGTATACGTTTTTATGGCTTAGATCCGAACAAAAAAACGATTTTCATTATGGGGGGCTCGTTAGGAGCTAAACACATCAATCAAGCAGTAGTTTCAGAATTAGCGGTACTTGATTTGAATACTGAAATTCAAGTGCTATGGCAATGTGGAAAAGGGTATTTTGACTCCTTAAATGCACTTAGCCTGCCAGCTCATGTTAAGTTGCTCCCCTTCATTGAACGAATGGATTTAGCCTATGCCTGCTCGGACTTGATCGTTTCGCGGGCTGGTGCAACGTCTATTTCTGAATTAACCTTAGTGGGAAAACCCGTTATTCTTGTGCCTTCACCCAATGTTTCGGAAGATCATCAAACTAAGAATGCGCGAGCCTTAAGCGATGTTGGTGCGGCTATATTATTGCCAGATAATCAAGTTATTCAGGCCTTATGGGGTCAAATTGAGGGTGTGTTATGCGATGAGAATAAACAAGCAGTACTTGTTGAATCAATTCGGAAATTGGCTCTGCCTAATTCGACATCAGATATTGTAAACATTTGCTTAAAGGTGATGAATGATGCATCAAGGTAAATATAACTCCGTGTTCTTTATTGGTATTGGTGGAATAGGAATGTCTGCCTTGGCAAGGTATTTCAAGGCAAGAGGTGTCCGCGTATTTGGATATGATCGGGTTAAAAGTGCGTTGACAGATGAGTTGGAGCAACTAGGTATCCAAATCACATTTGAAGATCAACGTACGCACGTAATTGAGTCATTAATCCCTTCAGACTGTCTTGTGGTATATACTCCGGCTATCCCCACGAATAACATCGTTTTGAATTATTTTATTTCGAAGCAATTTCGAGTGATAAAACGTGCTGAAGCCTTGGGCGAGATAACAAGATCGTCTAAGAGTATAGGTGTGGCAGGCACCCATGGTAAATCAACTACTTCATGCATGTTGGCGTATTTAATGAAGCATTCGGTGGTAGGTTGTAATGCCTTTTTAGGCGCAATTTCATCTAATTTTAAAACGAATTTCTTGGTAGATGAACATTCCGATTTTAGTGTGGTAGAAGCCGATGAATTTGATCGCTCATTTCTTTTCCTTTCACCATTTGCGGCTATTATTACAACCATAGACCCTGACCATTTAGATATTTACGGAACCGCTGAAAAGTTCAAGGAAGGATTTCGACAGTTTGCAATGAAGATAGATCCTACGGGTTTCCTAATCGTTAAAGAAGGCATCTCCGTAGGTTCCTTGTGTAAACAAAAAACATATGCATTGGAATCTCATAGTGCAGATTATTCCGCCTATAATTTGAAGGATACCATAAATGGATGCACCTTTGATTTTCGGACACCTAACGGGGTGATAAACAACGTGAATATTGGAATAAATGGACAGCATAATGCTGAAAATGCAGTTGCAGCCTTGGCGGTAGTATCTGAATTAGGACTTGATGTAGCTTCTATAGCATCGTCGTTTGCAGGTTTTAAAGGGATTAAAAGAAGATTTGAACGAATTTATCAGGATGAGCAGTTGGTGTACATTGATGATTATGCACACCATCCAATGGAGCTCAAGCGACTCATAGAATCGGTAAGAGCAATGTACCCTGCGCAGCACATCACCGGCGTTTTTCAACCACATTTATTCTCCAGAACTAAAGATTTTGCGGAAGGGTTTGCGGAGCAATTGTCCATGTTAGATGAGGTAATTCTTCTGCCAATTTATCCAGCCCGTGAATTACCTATTCAAGGAGTTGATTCGGCTTGGTTGTTAGCTAAAATTAAATCCCAAGCAAAGTCGCTGGTTAATCTGTCAGAGCTCCTTGATTTATTAAGAATCAAACAACATGGCGTATTATTAACCATAGGTGCTGGTGATATAGATCGCTTAGTTGAGCCCATAAAGGAAATGTTGGAAATAAATAGATCCCAAGTATGAAAAAATGGCTTAAAATCTCATTGCTCTCGGTAGTTGCGCTGCTAACAATAGTTCTTCTCGTGTTTTCTTTAATGAATGAATTTGAACGCAAATTAAATGTTCCGAAAATTACGGTTCATGTAGAAGGGGCTGATGCATTTTTGAATGAGAAGGAACTCTATGAACGAATCATTACAAATCACTGGTTTACTGAAAATCAAGCGTCAAACACCTTGAATATTCGGAAAATCGAAGAGGGTATAGCGTCGATGGAAGAAGTGAAGCGAGTGCGTGTGTTTAAAAAGATTGGCGGTGATTGGCACGTAGAAGTATGGTTGAGAAAACCCATTGCTCGGATCTTTAAAAAGAATGGAGCTTCGTATTATTTAGATAGTGATGGGTTTACAATATCGAAAACGAATTTGCATACCGCAAACGTACTACTGTTTTCTGGTGAAATTAACGAGCAAATTAAAGGAGAAAATGTTCAAGAAATTATTAACAACGACTCTTTGAAAAATAATCGAATTCTAGATGAAATCTATCGTATTTCAAATTATGTTTGTAACGATCCGATTTTGCACGCTTTGATCGGTCAAGCCTATTTGGAAAAGAACGGCGATTTTGTATTAATTCCATTGGTTGGCGATCAAAAAATAATTTTTGGTTCTGCCTATTCAACCGATCAAATTGAAGACAAATTCAAGCGTTTAAAGGTTTTTTACAAAGAAGGATTGCCATATGAAGGGTGGGATAAATATTCGGAAATAAATTTAAAGTATGAAGGACAAATCGTTTGCAGAAAACGCAGCAGCGCAGAGTAAAAAAGGAGCTAAGGTAGTCGTTGGTTTAGATATAGGTACTACAAAAATTGCTTGTTTCGTTGGTGTAAAAAATGAACATGGGAAGATTGAAATCATTTCCATGGGAAAAAGTGAATCACTTGGGGTGATGCGCGGTGTGGTTTCGAATATTGAAAAAACAATTCAGTCCATTAACCAAGCGGTATCTCTTGCGCAAGAACGAGTGTCTGGTAATTTAAAAATCAACAACGTAAATGTTGGGATTGCCGGGCAACACATTAAAAGTCTTCAAACAAGAGGAATTCATACACGTAAAAATGTGCTTGGTGAAATTTCACAAAAAGACATAGATGCATTAATCGATGATATGTATGCCATGGTAATGACGCCAGGCGAGGAAATCATCACCGTATTGCCACAGGAATATATCGTAGATAACGAGCAAGGGATTAAAGACCCAGTGGGTATGACAGGAGTTCGTTTGGAAGCTAATTTCCATATAATTACAGGTCATGTTTCTAATGTTACGAATATTAGAACCTGTGTTGAACGTTCCGGCTTAAGCATCAATGAAATTATTCTCGAACCAATTGCCTCTTCACATGCCGTCTTGAGCGACGAAGAAAAAGAAGCCGGTGTTGTATTAGTAGATATTGGCGGTGGAACCACGGATATAGCCATTTTTTATGACGGCTTAATTCGCCACACAGCAGTTATACCGTTTGGAGGTAATGTGATTACAGAAGACATTCGAATGGGTTGCAAAATCATGCAGAAGCAAGCAGAACGATTGAAAGTGCGTTTCGGGAGTGCGTTGGTTAGTGAAAGTAAAGACCATGAGATTGTTTGTATTCCAGGATTAAAAGGCCGAGATTCAAAAGAGATTCGCTTATCTACCTTGGCTGGTATAATTCAAGCTCGCATGGAAGAAATTATTGAGCTTGTACAAGTTGAGATCAGAAATTCCGGATACGAGAAAAAAATAATTGGTGGAATTGTAGTTACCGGTGGTGGATCCCAATTAAAACACCTTCCACAATTGTTTGAATTTATAACAGGAATGGATACACGAATTGGATATCCAACAGAACATTTAGCGAATACCAACCAAATTGAAAATATTTCAAGCCCAATTTATTCTACAGGAATTGGATTAGTATTGAAAGGATTTGAAAAGGAAGACCGAGGCGGGGTGGTCGATGTTACTTCGAATGAAAGCGAAGTAAGAAATCATACAGATCCACTAAAAAGAGGTTCTTTCTTCTCTAAAGTACTATCTAAAGAAAACCTTAAAAAATTAGAGAATTTCTTCATGAAAGATGAAGATTAACCAATTGTAATTAATTTAGAAAAATGAACGAAATTTTTGACATCCCAAGAGATATGAATTCAATAATAAAAGTAATCGGCGTAGGCGGAGGTGGCAGCAATGCTGTAAATTTCATGTATAACCAAGGCATCAAAGGAGTAGACTTTGTGGTATGTAATACCGACCGTCAAGCCCTTGATATTTCGCCGGTGCCATTTAAAATTCAGTTAGGAGCAACCTTGACGGAAGGACGTGGCGCAGGGATGTTGCCTGAAGTTGGAATGAATGCAGCGTTTGAGAATATTGAAGACCTTCGTGAAATTCTTTCCAAAAACACCAAAATGGTGTTTGTTACGGCCGGAATGGGCGGTGGTACAGGAACGGGTGCAGCTCCTGTGATTGCACAAGTTGCCAAGGAATTAGGAATTTTGACGGTGGGTATCGTAACCCTTCCGTTCGATTTTGAGGGTAAAAAACGACGATCTCAAGCCGACGAAGGCCTAGAACGTTTGCGTCAAAATGTGGATACCCTATTGGTTATCAATAACGAGAAACTCCGTACCATCGGAAAAAGCTTAACGCTTTCAGAAGCGTTTCAAAAAGCAGATAATATCCTTACCGTTGCTGCAAAAGGAATTGCTGAAGTTATCGCCGATACAGGGGTGATCAACGTTGACTTTAACGACGTCAATACGGTATTAAGAAACAGCGGTAGAGCCTTAATGGGAAGTGCAATGGCAAGCGGTGAGGGAAGAGATATTGAGGCGGTTAAAGCGGCTATGAACTCACCATTATTGAATGATCATGATATTCATGGTGCTAAATATGTGCTACTTAATATTACCTATGGCGACAAGGAAGTGTTAATGGATGAAATCATGAATATCACTGATTTTATTCAAGATGCAGCCGGTGAAAGCGCTGAAGTAATTTGGGGACATGGATATGATGCAAACCTCGGTGAGAATTTGTCAATTACCTTGGTCGCTACTGGATTTACATCGTTGGAGTCGACAAGTTACGTCTTGCCAGAACGAAAAATGATGGATTTGGATGAAGAGCAAAAAAAAGAAATTGTTGCTCCAATGACCTCCCCATTTGAATCAAATTCGGTAACTGAAACATTGAATCAAGAACCATATTTGAAATCAGAAGAATCTGTTGCATCTCCAGTGCTTGATGCTGAAGTGCCAGTGGAAGAAATTAATAATGAACTTGAAATAGAATCTTCAATCGTTGAAGAAGTTAAATTTGACTTGTTTGAAGATGAAGCGTGTGAAGAGCCGATTTTTGAAACTCCATCCTTGGAATGGGAAGTTCAAGCGACGGAACAACCTACTTTTGATTTTACTTCAGAACCCACCATTGCGACGGTACCTGTTTCTGAGCCTCAGTATAATGCTGAACAAGAGGTTATCCGTCATCAATTAGATGATGAAGCTGAAGATGCACCCAAAAGTTACCGCATACAATCTACGGTGTTACCTGAAGAAATCGCCAGAAGAAATGAAGTGCGTGCCTCTAAGATTCAAGAAATTACTTCACGAATTCAGAATGCGGAGAGCATAGCTGAATATGAATCCCAGCCTGCGTATTTACGCAGAAACGTTGACGTTTCAGATGAACGCCCCTCTCAAGAAAATAACATCAGCAGATTTGGTTTGTCTGGAAGTGGTAATGGAGATTCGGGATTGAGAAGTAATAGCTACTTACACGATAACGTAGATTAATATGAGCATTGCTGCAACTATAAATGACCACATCAAACAAGCGATGTTGGCTAAGGATAAAGATCGCTTAGCCGCGTTGCGCGATGTGAAATCCAAGATTTTGCTTGAAGCAACTTCCGGAAGTGGATCTGAAGTAAGCGATGAAGTCGCCATGAAGATTTGTTTGAAATTATACAAACAACGCATGGAAACCTATGAATTATACATAGCACAAGGTCGAGAAGATCTAGCAAGCGATGAGATGATTCAAGCCAAAGTCATTGAAGAGTTTTTACCAAAACAATTATCTGAGGAAGAAATAAAAGCTGAAATTAATATAGCAATTACCGCATTAGGTGTTTCGGGTCCTCAAGATATGGGTAAACTCATGGGGCACCTTTCTGCGAAATTATCCGGTAAAGCAGACGGAAAGTTGATTGCTAGCTTAGTCAAAGCAGCACTAGGCTAATCTTGTTTTTTCTTATCGAATCGTTTACCTTTGATGCATGAAGGAAATCCCTGCATTCGCTACTGAATTAGCCGACTGTATTCGCTTGTTACACCATCAAGGTCACAGCCCCGCTACCGCTACAAATTATTCGTTTAAAGATGATGAAGGCCAACTATGGGTTTCCCGTTCAGGAATAGATAAATCATCGTGTTTAGATACTGATTTTATTACCATTGACACTCAAGGTAAGACACAAGCGCCGTATGAACACATGACACCTTCTGCTGAAACTGGGATACATTGCGCCTTATATGAAATGTTTCCATCTACAAAGGTGATTCTGCATAGTCACGACCTTTACCCGGTATTGCTTGCACACAATAAAAACTCCCTGCATTTTGAGGGGTTTGAACTACAAAAAGGCTTTCCAGCGGTTACAACGCATCATGGTACATTACAGATTCCGGTATTTCCCAACAGTCAAGATATGAATGATATCAAAAACTACATGGAGTCACGTAAAGACGAATTGATATATCAAGTCTTTATGATCGAAAAGCATGGGTTCTATACCTGGGGAACAAGTTTATTTGAGGCAAAACGTATATTGGAATCTTTTAGCTACCTGTGCAAAGCATCTTGGTATTTAACGAAATAATTATGGCCATTCTATCAATTCCTGACCAACATCTGGTCGTTCACGATCCGAAAGCAATCGGGAAATTTTTATCCACTCACGGCGTGTTTTTTGATCAGTGGAGCTGTGATGTTGTCTTTAAGGATACCGCTTCACAGGAAGAAATTTTGTCCGCCTATGCGCGGGATCTAAAGCCATTCATGGATGAAGGTGGGTATCTTACCGCTGATGTGATTAGCATTAATTCGTTAACAGAGAATTATCCTGCAATTCGAGCTAAATTTTTAGCAGAACACACACACAGTGAGGACGAAATTCGATTTTTCGTAGATGGACAAGGATTTTTTTGGTTTAATTTGGATGGAGCACCCGTGTTTAATGTGTTATGTCAGAAAGGAGATTTAATCAGCGTACCCGCAGGGACTAAACATTGGTTTGATGCAGGTGTCGATAATCCCTTTGTTAAAGCCATTAGAATATTCATTGACCAAACGGGTTGGATTCCTGCGTACACGGAGTCAGGAATTGAGAAAAAATATCAATAATGAAGTTGCTAGACGGAATTCAATGGATTCTTACCGATATTGAAGGTACAACTACCGAGGTCTCCTTTGTGTATGATATCCTTTTTCCTTACTTCAGAGCGCATATGGATCAATGGAAGACAGTGGATTCCGCTCCAATGAATGATGTACTCGAACAAACGAGGTTGTTAGTTCTTGAAGAGCAATCGATTAATTTGACAAGCAAGGAAGCACTTTTTGAGCAATTGCGGCAATGGTCTATTGAAGACCGTAAAGTAACGCCCTTAAAAACCTTTCAAGGGATGGTATGGGAACAAGGCTTTAAGTCAGGCGCCATTAAAGGGCATATGTATCCTGATGTTAAGCCTGCACTTCAACGCTGGTTGGATGGCGGACTAAAGCTTGCCATTTTTTCAAGTGGCTCGATTGCAGCACAAAAACAACTTTTCGGGTTTTCTACCGAAGGTGACCTTACGCCGTATTTTTCCGCTTACTTTGATACCACAACTGGAATGAAACGGGATGAACAGACGTATCAATTAATCGTGCAACAGTTGAATTCCCCTGCAAATAGCGTGTTGTTTTTGTCTGATATTCACCAAGAACTCGAGGCCGCGCATGCAGCAGGGCTGCGAACGCTACAACTTGTTCGACCAGGTACCCAAGCGAATTGGTCTTGGTGTGTTGCCGACTTTAGCGAGATTCAATAAAAAAGCCCCGCAATCGCGAGGCTTAAAAATATCCGATTAGTACGTATTAATGCTGGATAACTACTTTACGAGCAGCTCCATTATTAACAGATACAAAGTAGATTCCTGAATCTAAGGTACGTGTGTCTATCCCTTGAATTCCAGGTTGAATGGTACCTGTATAAACAACCTTACCTGTAACAGATACAAGAGCAATAGTTCCTTGTACTCCTTCTGCTAAGGTGATGTAAAGTGCTTCATTCGCTGGGTTTGGTTGAATATTAAACCCTATTTCAGTAGGTGTTTGAATACTAGCTGACTGGTCAAAATTCATACGTACCATAACCTGAGACGACGTATAGTACCATGTTTGGTCGGTATAATCTAAATAATATACCGTTTGTGCTGGTGCACCACCTGCTGAAGCAACAACGAGGTCATTAGATGCCCCACCATCACCGTAAGAACCCACCATGGCTAAGTAACTTTCACCTGCAGTTAAGGCTTGTGGCGTTTGTAATGCAAAGGTATGTTTTTGACCTAAATCAGCAGCGGTAATAACATATGGTAAAGATTCATCAACAAAGTCGAAATCTCCAGTAGTTGGATTGACATAGTATAATTTCGCAAAAATCTCTGCGCCTTCAGCGGCTGTTGTATTGATTACACCATCAATACCGTATAAGGTTGCTGTATTGAAAATATCGAATACTGGTCCAACCTCGAATCCTTGTCCTTCATTATAAATCCCACCAAGAATAACATCTTTGTCGCGAGCGTATATATAATCATTCACTTCAATGTTAATATCAGGCTGTGAGTTATTCGTTAAATCCAATTCCGTCTGACTAGACCCAACTCCAAAAGATACAGTATGCGTTGCATTGGTAGCAGCTGGGGTAAAAGTTGTTGTGCACCAGATGGTATCTTGCGTTGCCGCAGCTACTGGGGTAGGAGCGGATTGTCCTGAATACAGGGCGTTGATGTTTGCCGTATAGACTGCATCTGCAATATTTTGTACACCGATATTTTGAACGATACCACCGAAATTCACGGGAGCAACCTGATTGTTGGGTACTTGGTAGTAAGCTAGTCTTGAACCAAACGGCCCATCCGTTCCCCATTGTAAACTTTGAAGTTTTAAATCGTATTGATCTGTTTCAACCAATTTAATGTCGTCAATCGCCCAATACCAACCCCAATTGCC
>JBEIDV010000018.1:0-18725 GCA_040383285.1 Crocinitomicaceae bacterium
AGCGAAGAACGATTTATTTGAAGCCTTAAAAGAAAAATCCAGGTGGAACATGACCTTACTCGTTCCGTTTCGCGCAAAGAAAAGCATTGATTTTCAGATGCTTATAAAATCGAACCCAAACTTAAAAGTCAGCTATTTCAATCAAACACCCGTAGAGGGACTTAACTTTTGGTCGCACCGTTGGTACAATCTAGGATGGGGCATGCCACGGCCGCACAATGTGTTAATTCCTGGAATTATGGTTGGAATTCGGTTAGGATATAAAACCATTGGAATGGTTGGTGCGGATCATTCCTGGCTCGCCGACCTTTCTGTAAATGACAATAATGAAGCCCTCTTACGTCACGTGCACTACTATGCAACCGACGGCACACAACCTATGAAGGTAGAAGATCGAATAGATCGTCCGCGAAAACTGCATGAAATTATTCACAAGTTTTATTTATCCTTTAAAGGCTATTGGCAGATTAAGGCATATGCTAATGTAAAACATGTATCAATTATTAATGCAAGCAGTACAAGCATGATTGATGCCTTTGATCGAAAAACCTTAGTCCAGATACTCAATGATAGCGATAAAAATTAATGTAACTTTACTTCAATGAAAGACAGATCTATATTAATCACTGGCGGAACCGGTTCCCTTGGAAAGGCATTAACTAAGCACATATTAACTACCTACCCTGAAGTTAAACGCCTTGTCATCTATTCAAGAGATGAACAAAAGCAGTTTGAAATGGAACAAGAATTCCCATTATCCAAATATCCTCAAATTAGATACTTCATTGGCGATGTGCGTGATGGAGAGCGTTTGGAACGTGCATTTGAAGGCATTGATAGCGTTATTCATGCCGCGGCAATGAAGCATGTTCACATTGCGGAGTACAATCCGGATGAATGCGTAAAAACAAACGTCGGCGGTGCAGAAAACGTCATTAAAGCGGCCTTAAAATCACAGGTAAAAGATGTAGTGGCCTTGTCAACGGATAAAGCATGTGCACCGATAAATTTATACGGGGCGACCAAATTAACCTCGGACAAACTGTTTGTGGCAGCGAATAATATTAGAGGAAAACGTGACATTAAATTTTCTGTGGTACGCTATGGAAATGTCATGGGATCCAATGGCTCGGTTATTCCGTTCTTCATAAAGCGGAAACAACTGGATGGTGTTTTACCGATAACCGTTGCTGAAATGACACGATTTAACATCTCATTACAAGAAGGTGTGGATATGGTCATGCACGCACTCGAGCATGCCTGGGGAGGAGAAATCTTTGTACCTAAAATCCCTTCATACCGAATCACAGATGTCGCTGAAGCCATTGGACCGGCATGTGAAAAGCCAATCATCGGGATACGTCCAGGAGAAAAAATTCATGAAGAGATGATCAGCTCATCGGATTCTTTCTTTACCTATGATTTAGGAAAATACTATACCATTATTCCACAAGCTCCAATCTGGAACCTTAACGATTACATCGCTTCAAACGCAGCGCAAAAGGTTACGGAAGGGTTTTCTTACAATTCAAAAGATAATACGGAATGGGAGACCATTGATAGTTTAAGGGAGAAAATCAAGCGCTTTGTTACAAGCGAATTTTAAAGCTATCCATTAATTATCACCTCGTATGAAGTTTATCGCGCGATTAATTCTTTTTTTATTTTTAAATTTTATTGCGCTTGCACTGGGCGGGTTATTTACGGCAGACGGTGTCTCGTCTGAATGGTATCAAACCATAGACAAAGCTCCTTGGACTCCTCCAGGATGGGTTTTCGGAGCTGCGTGGACCTTTCTCATGATTTGCTATGCCATTTACCTGGCGATCGTTTGGAAAGAAAAATCATTGCAAAAGAAAAACGTGGCATTGTATGCAATGCAATGGATACTCAACGTGAGTTGGAATCCCATTTTCTTTTATTATCACCAAGACATTCTCGGGTTAATAAACCTACTACTTTTAAGCGCTGTACTTTTCGGCACTGTCATGTTAAACGTGAAATCCTTCCGTGCAGCTACATTACTAATCCTACCCTATATAATTTGGTTATGCATTGCGATATCACTGAATGCATACATCACCTTTAATAATTAAAAGAACATAACATTAGCTACAGATGAATTGGAAAAACAATCTTCGTTATTACTTTGAAAACACCATTTCTTCGGGTCCCATTGCTGTAATTAAATGGCTCGCAATCATTTCTTTTGTTTCAATTTTCATAATTGGCTTACTCATTGTAATTTTCGGCATATCAGATGATCCGGAAGGAAACCCATTAAATTTACTTGAGGCCATTTGGCAAAGTTTAATGGCAACCTTAGACTCAGGAACAATGGGCGGAGATGTGGGTTGGCCTTTTCGGGTATTGCGCTTTGGCGCAACCCTAGTCGGAATTTTTGTGATTTCTATGCTAATCGGTATTATTTCATCAGGAATTGATGAAAAGCTTGAAGAATTGAAAAAAGGAAAATCTTTCGTAATCCAGAAGAATCACACCTTAATAATCGGTTGGTCCAATAAAATATTTTCTATCATCGAAGAGATTATTGAAGCGAATGCTAACCAACGAAATCAACGAATTGTGATTGTAGCCGACCGCGACAAAGTGGAAATGGAAGATGAAATCAAATCAAAAATAGAAGATTTGAAAACTACACGGATTATTGTCCGAAGCGGAAACCCCTTGGTTGTTGGCGATACCTTAGTTGGAAATCCAAATGAAGCCCGATCAATTATCTTGTTGAGTCCAGACGAGGCCGATGCAGACATGCATGTAATAAAAAGCATCATGTCTCTAACAAACCGCTCGAATCGTAAAAAAGAAACCTATAGAATCGTTACAGAAATAAAGGATCGAAGCAATCTAGAAGCTGTTCAACTTGTAGGGCAAACGGATGATGTTGTCGTGGTTGACAGTTCAGAATTAGTGGCTCACATTACCACACAAACCTGCAGGCAATCTGGATTATCTGTTGTCTACTCAACCCTACTTCGTTTTGAAGGGGATGAGATTTACATGATAGATGCAAAAAGTTTCAGCGGCAAAACATACAAAGAGGTTTTGTTCATGTTTAACAGTTCGGTTATTATTGGTGTGCAATCCTCAGGTAAAATACAAATCAATCCTTCCATGGATTACGTGATTCAAGCACAGGATGAATTAATTGGAATCACAACGGATGATGATACATTTATACCTGATGGAGTAACTTCCCCAGTCATTGATTCATCCATATTCAATTTCGACAGAAAATCCAATATCAGTAAAGAGCGTACGCTTATTTTAGGATGGAATGAAACAGCGATAACCATGATAAATGAGCTTGAAAACTATGTGCAACCGGGTAGCGAACTGTGTATCCTTACCGAGCAACTTCAGGCTATCCCTTCATTTGAATTGAAAAATCAGACGCTAAGGTTAATGGAGGGTTACATTCAACACAGAAAAACGCTTGAATCCCTTCAACCGGAGTTATTTGATAACATTATCATTTTATCCAATCATGATATTGATGTTCAGCAAAGCGATTCAAAAACACTAATATGCTTACTTCACCTTAGAAGTATAGCTGAAAAGAAATCTACGCAGCTTAAAATTGTTTCTGAAATGAGGGATATTCGGAACCGTGAAATCGCCGTGGTAGCAAAAGCAGATGATTTCATTGTGGGGGACAACATAATAAGTTTGCTAATCGCACAAATCGCAGAGAATCATAAATTAAAAGCAATTTTTGATGATTTATTAAATGCGGATGGTTCTGAGATTTACTTGAAACCTATTGAGGATTATATTCAATTGGATAAACCTACCAACTTCTACACCCTTTTGGAACGAGCAGCACAATCAAATCAAACGGCCATAGGGTATCGACATATTTCGGATAAAGAAAATGAACATCGAAATTTTGGGGTGCAATTGAATCCAAGAAAGGATGAGTTGGTTTCCTTTGGTAGCGGTGATTTTTTAATTGTGATATCCGAAGACTAACCCCTTAGTTATACGGAGCAAAGGTGGTACGTTGAAAAAGCACGTACATCCATTCCATTTGAATCGATTATTGATTCCATTTCTACCATAGATCAAAAATGGAAAAAAACAATACCTAGCGTTTTCCCAAGGCGGCAGCGTAGCTAATTTTGCTAATTTCGTAATTGAATGAAAGAAAAGCCATATTTACTTATTGAACTCGCTAATACACACGGCGGTGATTTCACGTATTTAACTGAATTAATAAAACAGTATTCATCATATCGGGAGAATTTCGGTATCAAATTCCAACCCTTATCGCCGGATACCTTGGCTACTCCTGATTTTGAATGGTACCCTGTTTATCAAACATTGTATTTTACTCCGGAGCAATGGCGTGAAACGTTAATTGAAGCGAGCAAAACCAAGGATGTCTGGATTGATTTATTTGACCTTTATGGCGTACAAATCGTTTCAGAAAATCTCCCTCGTATTCATGGGATAAAATTCCAGTCGTCTGTGCTACACAATGAAGAAGTGATCTCAGCACTAAGTAGCCTTAATCTTTCGAATTGTCGGGTTATCTTGAATATTGCTGCGCAAGAAATAGAGGTGATTAGGCAGCGGATCGATTACATCAAGCAACAGCTGAATCCAAAAGAAATACTCTTGGAAATCGGCTTTCAAGCCTACCCTACCGAATTGAGCGATAGTGGATTATCTAAAATCAAACAGATCAAAGAAGCATTCGGACTCTCCATTGTATTTGCTGACCACATAGACGGGAAAGCGATGGATTCAATTTACTTGCCCATCATGGCATGGTTACAAGGGGCTGATGTCCTTGAAAAACACGTCATGCTGAGTGATCGTGAAACGAAATACGACCATTTTTCCTCCCAAACCCCAGAAACATTTAATCTATTTACTACAACCCTAGCAACTTATGCTGCTGCAATGCACGCTGATTTTATCAATCCGAGGGAGCGAGAGTACTTGCAAAAAACGGTGATGATCCCTGTTGTTCGACGAACCTTGAATGCCGGAGATTTTATTCATTCGAGTCAAGATTTGTTTTTTCGAAGAAGCGGTAAAGAAGGGCTCACCTTAGATGAAATCAAGGACTTTCAAGCGCAACGCATGGTGTTAAATAAGCCAAAAGATCTGAACGACACCTTACGTGCTGAAGATTTTAAGCCAGCTAAGGTCGGGGTTATCGTAGCCTGTCGAATGAAATCTTCCCGCTTAAAAGAAAAAGCACTGCTGCCCATTGGAGATTTACCTTCCGTAGAATTTTGCTTGCGTAATGCGCTAAAATTTAAAGGCATCCACAAGGTAATCCTAGCTACATCTACAGAGGCACAGGACCAAATCCTGGAGCGCCACACCTTTGATCCCAAGGTTGGGTTTTATCAGGGTCATCCGGAAGATGTTATGCAACGCTACATTGACGTTTGTGAAGCATACGATTTAGACGTGGTGGTACGAATTACGGCTGACATGCCCTTTGTAGATGATGAAATTTGTTCGTTTCTCTTGCAAGAACACTTTAAATCAGGTGCTGAGTATACGGTTGGCACCGATGCAGCGGTGGGCGTTAACCTAGAAATTTTTAATGTCTCTTGTTTAAAACGTATAAAGGCCTATTTCCCCAATGCAGAATACTCAGAATACATGACCTGGTATTTTCAAAACAATCCAGACCATGTGCGTATTCATAAAGTTGATCTACCTGAACTCTTTGTTCGGCCTTACAGACTCACCTTGGATTATGAAGAAGATTTAACCTTGTTTAATGAAATTCACAAGGACTTAGAAGGCACCGCGTATACCTTGCGGGATGTAATAACCTATTTAGATCATCATCCAGACATTGCTGCTATAAACTCACACCTAACCTTAAAATACAAAACAGACCAAGCGTTAATTGATTTGCTTAATACCCACACGCGAATTAAATTATGAGGATTTTAATTTTCACCGATTCCTTAAGTTTACCAAGATCAACACCTGAAGTTTGCACCCATAATGATACGTGGCCAGAACGTTTGCGGAAGCTAGGTCATGAAGTGTGTTTGTCAGCCATTGGAGGTGCGACCATAAAAACTTTGTTTAAGCAATCCTTCTATTTCGGGAATACGGGATATTTCGATTTGGTTATTATTCAAAGTGGAATCGTTGATTGTGCACCACGATTTGCGCGGCAATGGGAAGTAAAACTGCTTCAATCTACCCCCGTATTAGGTAAGGTACTACTCAAGGCATTAAACACTAATTTTATTCGAGGTCTTCGCAACATAACATATACTAAACCGAACATCTTTAAGCAGTTTGTAGATAAATTCGATGCTTCCTATGCTTGTCCTGTTTGGTACATCCCAATCCTTCCTGCTTCACCTGCCTATGAGAAACGTTTACCAGGAGTATCAAAAAACATTGAACGATTCAACCAGCTCTTGCCCGCGGAACGAATCATCGATATAAAGGAACTTACCTCAAACGACCTAATGAGCGATTTTCATCACTTAAATTCAAAAGGACACCAGGTAATCACGAAGGCAATAATCCAAAAGATTGGGAATGAACTATCTTAATTTACCCCATACAACACGTTCGTAACGGGTCCTACGAATTAGTTCCTATTCGCTACGAGGACCGCACATTAATTCGTACGTGGCGAAATGAGCAGATGTACCACCTGCGTCAAATGGAGCCACTTACGGAAGGCCAACAAGAATTATATTTCACCCAAGTGGTCGCATCCTTATTTCATGAGGCCCACCCTACACAATATTTGTTCTCTTATCTAAAAGATGGTGAATGCATTGGATATGGTGGATTAGTTCACATCGATTATCAGCGTGGTAGTGCTGAATTATCATTCATTATGAATACCGCCTTAGAGCGAGATGAATTCGATATACACTGGACGAATTATTTACATTTGATTGAAAAAATCGCATTTGAAGGACTTAAATTCAATCGAATATTCACCTATGCATACGATTTACGTCCACATCTATATCCGATTTTAGCAGATGCCGGATTTTACTTAGAACGTATTGTGCCAAATGCATTAATAGAAAATGACCGTTCAATCCCTGCGGTAATCCATAGTAAATGGAACGCTATTTTCCGTAGAGCCACGAACAACGACCTTATGGTAACCTTTAAATGGGCACAAGAACCCTTGATCAGGCAATATTCATTTAACCGACAAGAAATAAGTAAGACGGAACACGAAAGCTGGTTTAACGCAAAAATCACCGATTCCAATTGCCTTTATTTCATGCTCGAATCATCTCATGGAAAGGCCATTGGATCGTTTAGAATCGATGTGCTTCCCGAACAACCAACGGGTGTAATCAGCTATCTTTTAGACCCGGAATTTCATGGTAAAGGTTGGGGAATTGCGCTCTTGGTCTTAGGTCAAGCCGCGGCAAAACAAACAGGTATAACAAGCTTAATTGGAGAGGTTATGCCTGAAAATTCATCTTCAAGTGCTATCTTTGTAAAATTAGGATACGATGCTGAGGTGCTTAGCGATCGAATTCGTTACCAAAAGAACCTTTAATGTTCCAGCTTCCTTCAGACCGAGTTTTTATTATTGCCGAGCTTTCCGCTAACCATAACGGCAGTCTTGAAGTTGCACTTGAAACCGTGAAAGCAGCGAAACGCGCAGGAGCGGATGCCATTAAATTACAAACGTATACTGCAGACACGATAACCCTTAAATGCGATCAAGCCGATTTTAAAATTGAGGGAGGAACACTATGGGATGGACGATATCTACATGACCTTTACTTGGAAGCTTTTACTCCGTGGGAATGGCATGAGCGCATATTCAAGACAGCAGCAGATGAGGGCCTAGTTTGTTTTTCTTCTCCATTTGACCCGTCAGCAGTAGATTTTTTAGAGGGCTTGGGATGTCCTTTATTTAAAATTGCTTCTTTTGAAATAACCGACATTCCCTTGATTGAATACGTGGCCTCTAAAGGGAAACCCATCATCATGTCCACCGGAATTGCTGAAAAAGTGGATATTGAACGTGCCGTAGATGCGTGTTTACGTCAAGGAAACAAGGACCTTACGCTATTAAAGTGTACTTCTTCTTACCCCGCTCCCATTGAAGAAGCCAACCTATCGCTCATGGTTCAATTTAAGGAGGATTTCCCTGTATCAATAGGTCTTTCCGATCACACACTTGGTCATTTAGTCCCTTTAATTGCTACCACCTTGGGGGCACGCGTAATCGAAAAACACTTTATTCTATCGCATGAAATTGGAGGACCCGATGCCGCATTTTCTTTGGATGAAACGGAATTTACTCAGTTAGTTCGAGAAGTTCGATTAACCGAACAAGCACTTGGTAATTCAAGCTATGCGTTAACCTCAAAACAAGCGGCTGGTCGTGTTTTTTCACGTTCACTCTACCCTACTCAATTCATTACCAAAGGAAGTATAATTTCAGCTGGTATGATCAAATCGGTTCGTCCCGGATATAGCCTACACCCCATGCATTTAGGTGAAATCCTTGGAAAAACCGTGAAACGCGACCTAAGTTTAGGTGAGCGTATTACCCTAGATGATTTTGAATAGTTCCAACTCATCGCCTTATTTTAACAACAGAAGGAGAAATAGCTCCAAACATTCGGCCTAGCGGCCCAAATTACATTATGACATTTTTAGAACTTAATCTGATCGCGCCGATTTTAAATGCGCTGAACCATGTGGGATATACCACGCCAACCCCAATTCAAGAAAAAGCAATTCCAATTATCCTTTCAGGCGCAGACATTATGGGTTGTGCACAAACTGGAACGGGAAAAACTGCGGCTTTTGCTATTCCGATTTTACAACGACTCACCTTACATCAACGACCAGAAGGAAAGCGACGCATACGCACCTTAATACTTACCCCAACGCGAGAGCTTGCTATTCAAATTGAGGATAACATTAAGGCTTATGGAAAAGAATTGGATCACCGGCATGCGGTAATCTTTGGCGGCGTAAGTCAACACGGGCAAGTGAATCAACTTAAAAACGGGGTTGATATTTTAGTGGCTACACCGGGACGCTTATTGGATCTGGTACAACAAGGATTTGTTGATTTGAGGCATCTTGAAATTTTTGTCTTGGATGAAGCCGACCGCATGCTCGACATGGGATTTATACACGACGTAAAACGCGTAATTAAACTGATACCGGCAAAACGTCAGACCTTGTTTTTTTCTGCCACGATGCCAAAAGAGATCAAAACCTTAGCCAGCACGATATTAACGGATCCAGAACAGGTGGTTGTCACTCCGGTATCATCTACCGCTGAAACCATTCAACAGGGAATATATTATGTGAATACCGCGGAGAAGAAGGATTTATTACTTCAACTATTAAAAGAAGATGATACGCCTTCGATCTTGGTCTTTACACGAACGAAGCACGGAGCAGATCGAATCGTAAAAATATTAGCTAAAGCACAAATCACAGCCGCAGCAATACATGGCAATAAATCACAGAATGCACGTCAAAACGCATTGAATGGGTTTAAAAACAACAAGCTGCGCGTATTAGTTGCCACGGACATTGCAGCGAGAGGAATCGACATTGATGAATTAGCCTTGGTAATAAACTATGATGTACCGAACATTCCAGAAACTTATGTTCACCGAATTGGCAGAACGGGAAGGGCGGGCGCTAGTGGTCGCGCTATTTCTTTTTGCGACCAGGATGAACGGGCGTATGTGCGTGACATTCAAAAATTAATTGGGATTCAAATTCCGGTTTTGAAAAATAACTAATTTGGTCTCTATTAAATATAACTCATTGAATACGAATATGAATTTGAAATTAAAATTACGAATCGTTAGTGCAGTAATCATGTGCACCTTACTATGGAGTGTAACTTCCTTTGGACAAGGCACACCGAGTGATAGCATCAAACCTAAAATGCTGAATAACTCCATTAATTTGAGCATTGGACCCGGTGGAATTGTAGCATTTTATGTACCTGCAGGAATTTTTTACGAGCGAATGTTCCAAGGCGAACGGTTTTTACCGAAGCTAACCAAATTTGTAGACCTTGGAGTAGGAGCTGTAGGATATTGGGAAGGCGAAAGTGTCTTTGTCTTTTCGCGCTACGGTATACTTACCGGCCACAAAAAGTACCACTTAGAGGCCACCTTAGGTGCAGTTGGTTATTTGAATGGAGACATCGTTGGGGTGTTGCCTGCAGCGTCTATTGGTATGCGCAGACAAAAACCGAATAGTCATTATGTATTTAGGACAGGTGTTGGAATACCTGAAGCTATCTATGTGAGTTGGGGTGTGAGTTTCTAGATTAAGGAACTATAAACGCAAGCGAAAAGCGGCTTCTATTTTCAACTCAATATTCCCAATATTAAAATTAGTATAATCGGGATCTTCAGACTCTACCAATGAAATGGTTTGGTCTTGGACAGGCAATGGTGCAAAAAACAAAGAAAAAAAATGCCAGTCTGCCCGAGATTTAAAGTGGAATTTATCGGGTGCGGTAACAATTCCTTGTTGATCCTGCATGCGTATTTTACGTGACGAGACACTTGTAACTAAATGCGTTTCTGGGTAAATATTAATCCATCCTCCACGGATGTAATAATCCGTGGTTTGGTATCCAAAATCCAAGCGCGTTGTCCGTTCATTTAACATCACTCGAAGTAACTGCAAATTGAATCGATGCGCATTTACATGCCAAACAAGTGTTTTATCTTCTAAAGTCATCTTTCGTTGTATTTTTAATTAATTCCACCAACCAGTTCGGTTCAACTAGCGTTAGTCCATGTGCATAAGACCGCACCAATTGAATTAATTCCATGGTTGGAATAAGAGTCAAGGTAATTTTAGAGGTTCCAAAATCATATTTTTCAACGACTTGGGAATCATGGATTGGATAGGCAGACAGGAATTTTGTAGTTAAGCGATCCGCCCTTAACACGACGGGCATAGGTTCTTCGTTGGTTAGCGAAAAAACACCGTACATATTATTTAAAAAACTCAAAATGTGCTTTGGAACTCCCTTTCGGTAAGTTCGATCCAATTTAATGGGCTCATAAATTCGATCCAATCCAAACGAGCGCAAGGCATCGTGTGATTCACTATATCCGTAGACGTACCATCTGTTATCAAATTCTCTTACCACATAGGGATGAAGTACGATTGATTTAAATCGCTCATTCTTATAGGAATAGTGAATAAATGAAATCGGAATTCCAACTTTACAGCAGTCAAGTAATAAATCCATAAACTCATATCCTCTCGATCGCGGTGGTTCCATCGTTTTCAAAATTGGATACCGTTCATTCAAATCAACCTCCTCTATAGACGTGGATAGTACCTTTTCCATGGCATGCCTCAACTTATCACCGAGTTCAGTGCGCAACATGCATTTAATCAAAACCAATGATTCCGCCAATACTGAAGCATCTTCAGGTGTTAATTTAACCCCATTAATGGTAAAATTAGTGTCAGTGTATTGGTATTCTTGTCGCTGAAAATCGAACTTAATTGGTGCCCCGAAACCATTAGGTCTCGCCTTTTTCATCATATTGATGTCTTTCTGTATCGTTTCTGTAGAAACGTCGATTCCTTGCTCCCTGCATACCTCAATAATGCGATGCATGGTTGGTTTATAATAATGTCGTTCCGAAATCACTTGATCTATAATCATGCATCTACGCATGGCATTCTTACTTATCGGCATCACTTTTTTGGTTAAATATATAATTTTTTATAATACCCCGTACATACTTTACGGAGTATTCTTTGTGAAATTATAGGCTCCATGCATCTTTGTTCAAAACATAAGATATGGAAACAGACATTGAAAAAACAAAAGAAAAAACCATCCGTGAAAAACAGCAGGATCATGAGATTCGCTATAATCCGGAAGGTGCTAATTACAAGGCCTCACATACCGTGAAGTGCATTGAATGCACCGATGAATACACCCGAATTGACTTTATTTATAAAGCCCCCACCCATTATATCAATGGCGGATGGGTTCAGATGGATCGCAATTGCTTTATTCGTCCGGTTGGATGCGAAACTCGATACACCCTAATTCAGGCAATCAACATTCCGATTTCACCAACCAAGCACTATTTCAATCGAAGTGGTGAATACTTACGATACACCTTACTGTTTCCTGCGCTACCCAAAAACACCTGTAAGATTGACATCATAGAAAAGGAAGCCCCAGGAACCTATTTCAATTTTTACAACATCGATTTCTCTGCATGGATGACCATACCGCATGCTGGTGATCGAATACTATCTAAGAACTAATACTACATCATGAATACCATAGAAATCGCGCACAACGCCCATTTACAAGCCCTTAAATCCTTGAGTATATTAAAGGAATATGAAATGCATATTTACGAACTAATTCAAGAAAATAACTATGCAGAAATAATCAAAGAAAAAGAAAAATACTACAAAATCGTTGATAGTTTAACGGTGTTAATTTCTCATCTGCACGAAAAATATGAGGCCTTTTCTCCGCAAGAACAATCAAGCGAAGAAGGACAAACCCTACACCGCTTGTTTTTAAATACCGCAAATCTAGACGAAACTTTAATGCCTTAATAACCCTTTAAAATTTATAAAAAATGGACTACATGTATATTTTCAGCAAACACGACAAATGGAAACGCTTTGATGAATTCATCTTTGAAACCTATTGCTACACCGATAAATCGGAACGTTTATCCCTACACAAAGAACACATTTTCAACATTTCACATTTAGCGAGAATCATAGGTAAACTTGAAGTATACCTCAAGGATCGATCCGATGTTGAGCAAGCCCATTATGCGTGCAAATGGTTTGAGGACGAATTTGAAGAACTCGGATATTCACTCAGTTCCTTCAGGCGCTGGCTAGCAGAAAAGAGAGAAATAGAGGCGCCCTTTTAGGCTTCTTGATTATCAGATTTCTTTGTTAGTTGTAGTCCTCCTACTCCAAGAAATGCCAAAATCAAAAGTAATGATCCGATCATCGAATAGGTTGTACCTGCGATATAGGAATTAGGCTCAAACTTCCATACAATTTGATGTTTTCCTGCAGGAACTTCTACCCCGCGCAATACATAGTTAACGCGTGTATATGGAACCTCTTTTCCATCTATTGTACAAATCCAACCTTCCGGATAATAAATCTCGCTAAAGACAGCAAACCCTTTATGGGTTGAATTACTTTGGTAGGTAATCTCTTTCGTTGCATAGTTGGTCATGGTAATTTGATCGGCAGAATCTGTGGCATACGTTGCAGCAACATTAATATCCGCATTGCTTGCATCTAAAATCGCTTGATTTTTCGTATCGATTTTACCTAAACCAAGTAATTCTTCATTGGCAGATTTAACCTTTTTAATCTGATTAACAAACCAAACGTTGCCGTTGGCATATGGATTAAGCATTGGTTCATCGGTACGCGTAAGAACCACATATTTTGCGTTCAACATGTTCAAAATCTGACACGTATCTGTTAATTTCCCACGGGCTACAGAAATGGTATCGAAAATTTCTTTTGCCTTATCCTGTGGAATGTCCATCGTACGGGCATAGGTTTGCAACTTAGCCATTTTAATTGAGCTAATTACACCGTTTGCTTTTTGCATTTCATCCTGCAAATAAAAATCCACTAACTGTTGGTATCGCTTCACTTTTGCCCCATGATACCCACCGATCGACTTGTGGAAATAGCTGGTTACCGTTTCATTAAACGGATTTTCAAAGGTAAACACGCGATAATTTGTATTAAGTTGTAAGGCAGTAAAACCTGCCATTACATCTAAAATCTCTGCCGGTTGATCTGCAAAAACCCCTTCTTTTTCAAGTGCGGCCTTCGCTCGGTTCTTTTCCGTATCAAACCCTTTCCATGTATTGGATTCTCCTTCAAGTATAAATAGATCCGACTTCTCAGGCACATAGGGGATTTGTCCAACCGAAACATCTTCATACTTTGCCAGTTCTTCACTGTATTCTTCGATTGGATCTGTATTTAAGTACCGTAAATCAACCATGATTTCATCCACGGCGATTAGGCCACCAATAACCGCTAACCAGACATAGCGATTTACTTTCATCAGCGAAACCAACAACACCACGCCCGTTAATAAAAAGAGGAAAAACGTTCTCCCAGCATCGGCCTTATAAATTGAAGTTCTCACATGGATCAACTCCGCCTTTAATCCATCAATCATGCTTAGCTGAGCTGGATCTTTCATCCCTTTAGCGGCTTCATTGAATTGCTTAATCTCATCTGCAGTAATAAATTTACCCGAAACAGAAGGTACCGCATAAAGAACAAGTCCTAACAATACCAATCCACCCAAAACGCCATATTGAAACTTTCTATTTCCTTCCAAGGCCTCCCCTTTCCATAAGCGATCTAGCAGCAACATACCCATCATTGGCACGATAACTTGAAGCACTACTAAAATCATTTTTGTATCCCTAAACTTATTATACATAGGGAAATGATCAATAAACCAAAAATTTAAGGCCCCTGATTTTGCAGAAAGCAACACACATAAAATAGCCAGCGCAAACGCGGGAAAACGCAATGAATCTTTCACTAAGAAAAGACCGGCTAGAAATAAAAAGATCGAAACAGCTCCTAGGTAGATGGCCCCGCCACTAAACAACTGTCCTCCCCAATAATGATTTGACTGTGCAATTTGATCATAATAGGCGGGATCTTCAAGGCTCTCCATGGCTGCTTCATTATTGCCAATATAACCACCCGCTCCACCTTTTGCATTTGGAATGAGTAGTGAAAGTTCTTCTCTTGGTCCGAAATTATACTCCAAAATATAATTCTTATCGAGTCCCGCTTTCGCTTTTTCTTTGACATCAGTCCCTTTTGGTGCAACGGATATATCTGAATCTCCTCGGGTTGAATATTTAGCATATTCATAGGTGGTCATTAAATTACTCGCCGACGGCAGAATAGCTATACCTGTAGCTAAAAGCAAGGCACCCACAATTTTACCAAGCTCAATAAATTTCTTTTCAATCAATAAACGGATTCCCTCTGCTGCAGCGACTACGCTAAGCATAATTAATAGATAATAGGTAATTTGAAAGTGATTCGAACTAATGTTTAACGCGAGAAAAAATGCAAAAACCACACTTCCCCAAAGCCATTTCCCTCGGGTAGCAAGTAATAATCCACCCAAGCTAGGCGCCATAAAAGCTACAGCGTTTACTTTAGTAATATGTCCAGCTCCCAGGTATAGAATATTAAAGGAGGCAAAACCAAAAGCGAGCCCCCCCACCATGGCAACCCATGGATTAATTTTTAAACACATCCCCAGAATATAGAATCCAAGCATGGTAACAAACAACACCCCTACAGGCACCGGCAATCCAAGCCTCAACACCGAAGCCACATGATTCATCAAATTCCCATGATGAACTACACTAATTTGATACGCAGGCATCCCACTAAACATGCCGTTGGTCCATAATGCCTCTTCGCCATTTACCATTCGATAATCTGTGATTTCCTTTGCTGCCCCCTGATACTGCTTAACATCCGATTGCTTTAATTGCTTCCCGTTCCAAACGGGTGAAAAATATAACGCAGCAAACACTAAAAAAACCAACATCGCCACGAGGTGTGGAATCAGAGACTTTACATTAATCTTCATTTCTATTCTTTTTTATTATTTCGGATTCGCATATCGAATCACATCTTCACTTCTAATTTCATTATCACAAAGAATCACTAAGCGCTCTAACACGTTTCTTAATTCACGAATATTCCCGGTCCAATCCACCGATTGCAAAGCCAAAATACCATCTTCATGAATTTCCTTCACCTTGATCCCTTGTTCTTGGCATATCAAAGATAAGAAATGATCCACTAGCAAGGGTATATCCTCTTTACGATCATTTAAGCTTGGTACTTGAATTGGGATTACAGATAATCGATGAAATAAATCTTCACGAAACCTGCCTTCGTTAATCTCTTTTCGGAGGTCTTTATTGGTTGCTGAAATGACTCTGCAATCTACTTTAATGTCTTTTTCTCCGCCAACGCGCTGTATAACATTCTCCTGCAAGGCACGCAATACTTTGGCCTGAGCGCTGGGTGACATATCCCCAATTTCATCAAGAAACAAGGTTCCGCCTGAGGCCAGTTCAAACTTTCCTTTTTTATCTTTAACTGCACTTGTAAAGGCGCCTTTTTCATGTCCAAATAGCTCACTCTCAATGAGTTCTGATGGGATTGCAGCACAGTTCACCTCAATAAATGGCGCTTTATTTCGATTTGATTGATCATGAAGACTTCGAGCGACCAGCTCCTTACCGCTTCCGTTTGGACCAGTAATCAATACCCTGGCGTCTGATGGCGCAACCTTTGAAATCATCGTTTGAATGTCTAAGATTCCTGATGAATTGCCAATAATTCCATTTCCTTTAATCTTTTTTATGCTTGATCTCAGGGCTGCATTGGATTGGATAAGCTGACCTTTTTCTGTTAAGTGGTTAATCGCTACGAGGATGCGGTTTAAGTTAAGCGGTTTTTCAATAAAATCATAGGCCCCCAAGCGCAATGCTTTTACAGCCATTTCGATGTTACCATGTCCTGACATAACAATGATCTCTGGTTGATGGCCCAGTTCCCTTAATGCGTGCATTAATTCTAACCCATCCATTTTTGGCATTTTAATGTCACAAAAAAGAACATCAAAACTTATATCTTCAAATTTCTTTAAGGCCTCCTCCCCATTTTCAGCTTCATCAATCTGATGCCCCTCCATCTCAAGAATATCTCGAATGGCACGCCGTATGGCCCGGTCATCTTCTGTTATGAGTATTCTCATCGGTTAATATCTTTAATATCTACTTTACGTTCAAGCATTGGAACGAATTTAAAAGTACCTAATTCTTCTGAGGTAAATTCAAATTCACTGGCTCTTTTTATACGCAACATCCGTTGCTCCTCGCCTTCTCCTACCGGAATAACCATAATTCCTCCAACTGCTAACTGTTTGAGTAATTCTTCAGGTACATCTGGTGCACCACAGGTAACTAAAATCCGTTCGAAGGGTGCATAACTGGGCCATCCTTGATATCCATCCCCGTATTTTAACCGGGCATCATAGTTCAGGTGCTTAATGAGTTGATTTGCTTTCACGTGAAGGTCTTGATGCCGCTCAATGGAATAGACCCGAGCACCTAATTCACATAAAATACAGGTTTGGAATCCAGAACCCGTTCCGATTTCCAAGACTTTCATTTTGGGGGTTAACTCGAGTAATTCGGTTTGAAATGCAACAGTATACGGATGAGAAATCGTTTGCCCCGATCCGATATGAAACGCACCGTTCGTATAGGCCAAATCATCCAAGGCTAAATCCATAAAAAAATGCCGCGGCACTTCATTGAATGCCTTCAGGATTCGTACGTCCTGTATTCCCATCTTCCCTAATTCCTCCACCAATAACTTCCGCTTACCTTGGTGACGATACGTGTCTTTTAAGTGATTCATTGCAAGTTTCAAATTTACATGTTTGTCAGGGATTGTATTTGAAATAACTACCTTTGTTTTGAACAAAAAGCCGTTGAATGAAGATATTGGTTACCGGTGGCGCTGGATTTATTGGGTCAAATTTGTGTGATTCCTTGCTTGAACGCAACTACGAAGTGCATTGCATGGATAATTTATTGACTGGAAAATACAGCAACATTAGCCATTTGATTGGTAACCCAAGGTTCACTTTTTTTGAAACGGACATTCGCTCCATTGACGCATGTAAAGAAGCAATGAACGGATGCGATGTGGTTGCTCATCTTGTCGCGCTAGGTTCGGTTCCGCGTTCCATTAACGATCCTTTAACCACGAATAGCATTAACATTGATGGATTTTTAAACGTTATTCACACCGCAAAAGAACTTGGCATTAAGCGCTTTGTTTTTGCAGCAAGTTCGTCAACCTATGGTGATTCAGCCTCGCTACCGAAAGTCGAGGACATTATCGGAAACCCCTTGTCGCCCTATGCCGTTGGAAAATATGTCAATGAACTCTATGCGCATGTTTATGCCTTAAACTATGGATTATCCTACATCGGATTGAGGTATTTCAATGTGTTTGGGAAACGTCAAGATCCACATGGCGCATACGCAGCAGTCATCCCTAAATTCATTCAGCAATTTTTAGATAGCGAAGCGCCTACCATCAACGGTGACGGAACGAATACTAGAGACTTCACACACATTGAAAACGTGGTTGACGCAACGGTTCTTGCTATAGAAAACACGAACGTAGATGCAGACAATCAGATTTACAACGTAGCCTATGGCTCAAGCACAAGCCTCAACGCATTAGTAGCGCTTATAAAAGAAGCCATCACCTCACGTAAACCACAAACAACACTGCCTAATGTAAGTTACGGTCCGTTTCGTAAAGGGGATATACCGCATTCTTTAGCGTCGATAGATAAGATAAAAACGAACCTTGATTATTCGCCAAGCGTTTCAATCAAAGAAGGAATACAAAAAACGGTGGATTGGATTTTATCCTCAACGAGATAACTCAATCTGCACCGGACAATGATCTGAGCCGAATACCTGAGTTAAGATAGACGCAGATTTCAACTGGGGTAAAAACGCTTTCGAAATCAAGAAATAATCGATTCTCCAGCCTATATTTTTTTCGCGAGCACCTGCACGATAACTCCACCAAGAATATTCTGCACGCTCCGG
>JBEIDV010000019.1:0-18460 GCA_040383285.1 Crocinitomicaceae bacterium
ATTGTCTTCTATAAAATCGCAAAACAGCTGATTCGCTTCTTTTTTCTGCATGTCGAAGATTTCCTTCATGGCCTTGTCTTCCGCCTGTTCCAATTCCAACTCCCAATACACCAACTTACGATACATTTCTGTCCATTCATTTGCGTCCATTCGGTTGTTTAGCTGCATGCCAAGTTGACGAAATTCTTGTTGGTAGTTGACGTTGGTTTTTTGCGCTACGAGCTGGGTTTGTTGTAAGATTTTCTTTAGACTGAGTAATATTTGATTGGGATTAACAGGTTTGATGAGGTAATCTGCGATTTTACTTCCAATGGCCTCTTCCATAATGAACTCTTCTTCACTTTTGGTAATCATTACCACTGGGACCAAAGGATTGATTTCTTTGATTTTGGATAAGGCTTCCAATCCACTGATTCCCGGCATATTCTCATCTAAAAAAATGACATCGTATGCGTTTTCCTCAGCCTTATCAATAGCATCCGTGCCGTTAGTAACGCGGTCTACTGAATATCCTTTAGATTCTAAGAATAAGATGTGAGGTTTTAGTAGTTCGATTTCGTCGTCAGCCCAAAGTATTTTACCCATTGCGTATATTTAAGTAAGTTTGCAGTATTAATTGTAAAAATAAGCAATTGCCAACTTTTTCTCATCCTTCCAATAAAAAGAAAATCATTAACGATCCCGTTTATGGATTTATAGCGGTTCCGGATGAATTAATTTTTGATGTATTGAATCATCCTTACATGCAGCGACTTCGTCGCATTATGCAATTGGGGCTTTCACACTTGGTTTATCCGGGTGCGCAACATACACGTTATACCCATGTGTTGGGTGCTATGCACTTAATGGGCTTGGCGGTTTCGGTACTTCGTCGGAAAGGGAATGAAATTACCGAAGACGAAGAGCGTGCTGTTAAATTGGCTATACTCTTGCACGACATCGGACACGGTCCGTTCAGTCATGCCTTGGAATACGATATCGTAAATGGAGTTACCCATGAAGATTTGAGTGGATTGTTTATAGACCGCTTGTCGAAGGAATTCGGTGATGATTTAGGAAGGGCCAATTTGATTTTTAAAAACGAATACACTAAACCCTATTTGCATCAATTGGTTTCGAGTCAACTCGATATGGATCGACTAGATTATTTGAATCGCGATAGTTTTTACAGCGGGGTGAGTGAAGGGATTATCGGTTCGGATCGCTTAATTGAAATGCTTGCCGTCCATGAAGGCAATTTGGTATTAGAGGAAAAAGCGATTTATTCGGTTGAAAAGTTTATTGTTGCTCGACGTTTAATGTATTGGCAAGTGTATTTGCACAAAACAGTAGTGGCGGCCGAACATATGTTGATTCATGCCCTGCGAAGAGCGAAGCACTTGGCTAAACACGGAGTGCCGCTTTTTGCATCGCCAGCCTTGACCTTATTCCTTCAAAGGGATGTAACCTTGAATGATTTCAAATCAGACCCTCAATATTTAGACGCCTTTGCGCAATTGGATGATTACGACATTTGGGGGGCAATCAAAGTGTGGCAGCATCATGAGGATCGAATTTTGTCGCTCTTGTGCAGTGGGTTAGTCAATCGAAACCTATTTAAAATTGAGATTTCAAAACAGCCCTTTCCGATTGACCGTATTTCCCTTGAAAAAGAATTGGTTCGCAACCACTTTAATATTGATTCAGAAGGCTTAGAGGATTTGGTATACCATGATTTATTGATGAATAAAGCCTATACGAACGATAAGCAAAACATCAATTTGTTAATGAAAAATGGGGAGGTAATTGATTTGGCAAAAGCTTCAGACAACCTGAATATTTCTGCCTTAGCGCATCCGGTAGAGAAATATTTCCTGTGCTATCCACAGCATCATTGACGTCCAAGTTTACCTGCTTTCCAATCCTGAACTAATTTAGCCCATGCATACGGGTTGAATAAATTGTTCGCCGGTAATTGACCGTTGGTGTAAAGTTTGGTTAATCGTTGATTTTGGGCATAGCCATAAGCCAACGAAGCGTCATTGCTCATTTTTGCGGCAACAAATGCCAAGGATTCACCGGATAGTTCACGTTGCGCTTTTCGCATGGCGTCATCATAGGGTTTCATTTCAACAAAATATCGAGCGAATTCATCGCGTGAAGGCCATGGGTGAACTACGACTTCAGGCATATTAAGGGTATCGGCTTGCATCATGTGAACGATGCTGTAGCGGTTTTCGCTTAGCGTATCTGGAATGATGTAGGTGGAGCTTGAATACCCGTAAAAGTTGAATACAAGGGTGTCGCCAGGAAATGAAACCATGGTAAAAAAACCATAATAATCAGAAATTACTCCTTTACGAATTGATCGATTCCATACGGTGGTGTAGGGTAGGGGTTCTAAGTTGTCTTCGGCAATGATTACACCTGAAATCTGAAGCATTCGCGACGTATCAACAACCGAGCGTTGTGCCTTGTAAGAATGGCATAAAAGCGATAAAAATAAAAAAGGTAGCCATTTCATAGGATACAAGATTAGTGAAAAAACGGGAGGAAAGAGGTGATTTTAATTTAATTAACATTTCATGGTGATTTCACTAAAAAAATCCCCCGAAATTTCTTATTTTTGCGAGAATTTATTGCTTTAGATTCACACATGTCATTGAATAATCTCACCCAAATTACTGAAGGCTTCACCTATGATGATGTCTTGTTAGTTCCTGCATTTTCTCAGGTTTTACCGCGAGAGGTAGTGCTGCAAAGCCGTTTTTCAAGAAATATTATTGTGAACGCTCCGGTTGTATCATCTGCTATGGATACTGTAACAGAGCATCGTTTGGCAATTGCCATCGCTCAACAAGGAGGAATCGGAGTAGTGCATAAAAACATGACCATAGCCGAGCAAGCAATCGAGGTGAGGAAAGTAAAACGCTCAGAAAGTGGGATGATCATTGATCCCATAACCTTATCGGAATCAGCAACCGTTGGTGATGCCTTGGCCTTAATGAAAGAAAATAGCATCGGCGGCATTCCCGTAGTAGATGAAATTAGGTGTTTGAAAGGAATCGTGACAAACCGTGATTTGCGTTTCGAGCGTGAGTTATCAAAACCAATCGTAGAGGTTATGACTTCAACGAATTTAATTACCACCAAAGACGGGACGGATTTAGCCACAGCTGAAACAATCCTTCAGCAAAATAGAATTGAGAAGTTGCCAGTCGTTGATTTGGAAGGTAGATTAATCGGGTTAATTACGTATCGTGACATTATAAAAGTGAAAGAACATCCCCTTTCATGTAAAGATAATTTAGGTCGACTTAGAGTAGCTGCTGCCGTAGGGATTGCAGACGAAACGATGGATCGTGTAAAGGCACTTGTTGAAGCAGGTGTTGATGCGATCGTAATTGATACGGCGCATGCCCACACCGTAGGTGTAGTAAAACAATTAAAAGATATTAAATCCCTATATCCAACCTTGGAGGTTGTGGTAGGAAATATTGCCACAGCGGACGCGGCGCGTTTTCTGGTTGAGGCTGGTGCGGATGCAGTGAAAGTTGGTATTGGTCCCGGATCTATTTGTACAACCCGCGTTATTGCAGGGGTTGGTGTTCCTCAATTAACCGCAATCAATGAGGTGGCTAAGGCCGTTGAAGGTACAGGCGTACCTGTTATTGCTGATGGTGGAATTCGTTACACAGGAGATATTGTAAAAGCAATTGCTGCCGGTGCGGATAGCGTCATGCTTGGTGGAATGTTTGCCGGCGTAGAAGAATCTCCCGGTGAAACCATTATCTATGAAGGGCGAAAGTTTAAAACCTACCGAGGAATGGGTTCATTAGAAGCCATGCAGAAAGGTTCCAAAGATCGGTACTTTCAAGCCGGCGAAGAGGACATGAAAAAATTGGTTCCAGAAGGGATTTCTGGTCGGGTTCCATTTAAAGGACAGTTGCTTGAAGTGATGTATCAAATTACCGGTGGACTTCGTGCGGGGATGGGATATTGCGGTGCAAAAACAATTACTGAATTGAAAGGTGCTCGTTTTGTTCGAATTACCTCAGCTGGTGTAAGAGAATCTCATCCACATGATGTAACGATTACGCGTGAGGCCCCTAATTATAGTTTAAAATAAACAGTTAAAGACATATGAAAAGAGTATTAGTTGGAATATTAGCGCTTGTTTTTTCCGTGGCATACGGTCAAAAAGATCCAGTTATCCTTAAGGTGAATGGAGAAAAAATCACCAAAAGTGAGTTCTTACAGATTTACCTTAAAAATAATCCAAATCCAAAATACGATCAGGCATCAATGGATGAGTATATGGATTTATTCAAGAAATTTAAATTGAAAGTTATTGAAGCTGAAGCATTAGGGTATGATACCATTCCAAAGCTTAAGCGTGAGTTTGAAGGATATAAGCGACAATTAGCCATTCCTTATTTAATTGATTCTGCCCAAAACGACAGCCTTGTTCGCGAGGCATATTTCCGAACATTGAACGAGGTGCGTTGTTCTCATATCTTAGTGAAAATAGACCCTTCTGCTACTCCTGCAGATACGCTTGCGGCATATAATCGAATTCTTGCGCTTAAAGCACGCATCGATAAAGGAGAAGATTTTGCCTCGGTTGCAAAAATGAAGAATGGTTCGGATGATCCCTCTGCCGCTACGAATGGTGGCGATTTAGGCTACTTTACTGCGTTTCAAATGGTGTATCCGTTCGAAGATATGGCCTACAAAACAGCGGTTGGAACAGTATCGGCTCCTTTCAGAACACGTTTCGGGTATCACATCCTTAAAACTACCGGTCTTCGTCCATCACGCGGTTCTATTAAAACAGCACACTTAATGATCAGTGTGGCCAAAGATGCAGATCAAGCCACAAAGGATAATGCAAAAAAGAAAGTAGAGGAAATCTACCAAAAGTTGAAAGATGGTGCAAAATGGGAAGAAATGGTAGCGATGTATTCCGATGACCCAGGAACAAGTAAAAAAGGAGGAGAGCTTCCAATGTTTGGTTCCGGAACAACCCAACGTATGGTTCCTGAATTTGAAGAGGCTGCATTTGCCCTTAAAGCGGACGGTGAGTTCAGTGCTCCGCTAAAAACAAACTATGGGTATCACATCATTAAGCGCCTTGAGCGCAAGGATGTTGCGGCATTTGAAACTATGAAGAAGGAATTGCAGACCAAGGTGAATAAAGATGAACGCTCAAAGAAAACGCAAGATTCCTTTGTGAGAAAACTTAAGGCGAAGTACAAATACACAGCCGGTCCTAAAGAAAATTTAGCGTGGTTTGAGGCAAATTTAGATTCAACATACTTTATGGGGAAATGGAATGCAAGTGAGTTAAAGTCCAATAAAACCTTGTTTACCTTAGATGGAGTTTCCTTTGGCCAACAAAAATTTGCGCGCTATTTAGAAAAGAATTACCGAGCGCTGAAAAAGGATGAATCTAAAATGACCGTAGCTTCTCAATATAGAAATTGGGAGAAAGCTGCCGTATTAGAATATGAAGAGTTCCTGCTTCCTGCGAAATATCCAGAATATAATGCCTTAGTTAATGAGTATCACGATGGAATATTATTATATGAAGTCATGTCGGACAAAGTATGGAACAAGGCGGTAAAGGATACAGCCGGTTTGCGTGCTTATTTCCTTGGTAACCGCGATAAGTACATGTGGCCAGCACGTTTGGAGGCAACGGTTTATGAGTGTTTAACCCTTGGCGTTGCAAACGAAGTAGCTTCGATGATTGTGAACGATACCGTAACGTCTAAACATGTTATTGAGAAAATCAACAAGGATACTGAATTGAATTTGAAAGTGAAAATGAACAAGTTTGATCCTGAGAATACGGCGTTTCTTAAGGCTAAATCTCTAACGATGGGCGTAAATAAAACCTATGAGTTTGAAGGGAAATTGTATGTGGTTAAGGTAACGAATATGCTTCCGGTAATGAAAAAAGAATTTAGCGAAGCAAAAGGTTCAGCAACATCAGATTATCAGAACTTCTTAGAGAAAAATTGGTTGGATAGCTTAACATCCAAATATAAAGTTAAAGTCAATAAAAAAGTGCTTTACAACCTCGGGAAATAATGAGAATATTTTTCGTTTTCCTAACGTGTTGCTGCTTATCATTTTTACATGCACAGCCCATTGTATTAGATAAAATTGCTGCGCAAATAGGGGATAATATTATCTTGCTTTCTGATTTGAAGGTTCAAGAAATGCAGGCGAAAGAAGCGAAAATTGAAATCGATAGCTCCTTTCATTGCCGCATGCTTGAAGAGTTAATGGTTGAGCAGGTTTTGGTCAATCAAGCAAAATTAGATAGCGTTATCATTGCCGACGAACAAGTGGATGCCGATATGGAAAATCGCTTGCGCTTAATTCAACAGCAAATGGGTGGACGTCAAAAGCTCGAAGAATTTTATGGGATGACCTATAGCGAGATTAAAGATAAATTTCGCGAATCTATTCGTTCTAAAATGCTTGCGGATGAAATGCGTAATACCATAACAGGTGGACTAAGTGTAACGCCGAAGGAGGTTGCTACGTTTTTTAATACGCTACCCGCAGACAGTATACCATTTATCAATATGCAATTAGGGTTTCAGCAAATTGTGATCTATCCAGAAATCACCAAGGAGGATAAGAAAACGGCATATGAGAAACTAGCGGGTTTACGAAAGGAAATCGTAGTTTCAGGTAAATCGTTTGAATCCATTGCCCGTTTGTACTCAATGGATCCAGGAAGTGCGCCCTTGGGCGGTAAAATTGCTGCAACAAAAGGCATGATGGTACCCCAGTTTGAGTCTACTGTCTTTAAATTGAAACCCAATGAGATTTCTGACATTATTGAAACTGAATTTGGTTATCATATTATTAAGTTGATTTCTCGTGCAGGAGAAGATTTTGTGTGTTTGCATATTTTAATTCGACCAGAGTTTAGTATTAAGGCGGTCAACCGTGCCTCTCAACGCATGGATTCATGTTATCGAATGCTCAAAATGAATGAATTAACATGGGAACAAGCGGTCGCTCGATTTTCTAATGATGCCTCAACAAAACAAAATAAAGGGATTATTACCAATCCGAAGAATGCCTCACAAATGTGGGATATGAGTGATTTGAATGAAATCGATCAACAAATCTATCTACTTACGGATGCGATGGAAGAAGGAGATGTGACTCAGCCGAATCTCTACATGGATTTTATGACCCGGGAACAAGGGATCCGTATTGTCCGATTAATGAAACGAATACCTGCACACAAGGCAAATTTGACCGAAGATTATGCCCTCATAAAGCAAGCTGCAGAAAACGATAAACGTACACGAATTTTGAACGAATGGGTGGATTCCAAACTCGGGAACGCATACATTCGAGTGGATTCGGAATTTAGTTCTTGTCCCTTTCAGCATCAATGGTTAAATAAATAAGACGATGAATGATTCAGATAAATTGATCGCATTAAGTGCGAGCTATAAGAAACTTAAAGCGGAAATCCATAAGGTAATTGTTGGTCAAGACGATGTAGTTGATCAAGTGTTACTTTCCATGTTTTCTGGTGGACACTGTTTGCTGATTGGGGTTCCTGGTTTGGCAAAAACCTTATTAGTGAACACTATTTCTAGCGCCCTTGGAATTGGGTTCAATCGAATTCAGTTTACTCCGGATTTAATGCCTTCTGATATAGTAGGTTCTGAAATTTTAGATGAATCACGGAATTTTAAGTTCGTTAAAGGTCCACTTTTCACGAATATGGTACTTGCTGATGAGATTAATCGAACACCCCCAAAAACGCAATCTGCATTGCTTGAGGCGATGCAAGAGCGAAGGGTTACCGCTGCGGGAACTAGTTATGTGTTACCAAAGCCATTCTTTGTATTAGCCACGCAAAATCCAATTGAGCAAGAAGGGACTTACCCATTGCCGGAAGCGCAATTAGACCGCTTTATGTTTAATGTGTGGGTGGATTATCCTGTATATGAAGATGAGCTCACCATTGTCAAAGCGACTACGTCTGATTTAAAGATAGAAGTAAATTCGGTGATTTCAGGGGAAGAAATCTTAGATTATCAAGCCTTAATTCGACGAATTCCTGTGGCTGATAATGTCTTGGAATATGCCGTTAAATTAGTTGCGAAAACAAGAGCAAATTCTCCATATGTTCATGAGTTAACTAAAAAGTACATTACGTGGGGAGCAGGTCCACGTGCATCTCAATACCTCGTTTTAGGAGCGAAATGTCACGCGGCGTTACATGGTAAGTTTTCTCCAGACATTGAGGATGTAAAAGCTGTTGCGGCACCCATTCTACGTCACCGCTTGGTTCGGAATTATAAGGCGGAAGCCGATGGATTTACGATGGATAAAATTATCGCTTCCCTACTCTAATTCACTTTTCAACAACTCACACTATTTTGTTGAAAAGAAAGGAGTCAACTTTTAGGTGACCCGATGTGAATCCCCTACATTCGCTTAAAAGCGATTAGAACATGTTCGAGGACGATGATGATGCACAATTTGATGGTCAACTGCAGGGGGATTTAGCGCTGTTCGAATCTTTTTTATCTGGGAATACCCTTGGTTTTATTGATAGTGATCGCATGGAGGCAATAATTGATCATTATTTTGCTGAAGGGGATTTTAAAAAAGCCAAAAGAGCGGCTGAAATGGCCGATACAAATTTTAGTTACAACCCTATATTTAAATTACGCATTGCACAAGCCCTAAGTGGATTGAAATCCTTTAGCGAGTCCTTATCCTTACTATCTACCCTAGAACAGACCGGCTTACCGCAATTTGAAGTATGGGTTACTTATGGTACAATCTTTAGCCAAATGGAGGATTATACCTCAGCTGTACATTATTTATCCATGGCGCTTCCCCTAGCGGATAAGGAAGATCAAATTGAAATTTATCTCGATATTTCATTTGCTTACCAAAAAATGAAAGATATGGATGGGAGCATTGAGGTCCTCACCAAAGGACTTTCAGTAAACCCAACGTCAGAATCCTTGTTGTATGAACTCGGTTTTACTTATGACAGGGTAGGCAGATATCAGGATTCAATTGACACCTATTTGAAGTATATTGAAGAGAATCCATTTGCGAATATGGCGTGGTATAATCTTGGGAATGCCTATTCGAAAATAGAGAATTTCGAAAAAGCCATCTGGGCATACGATTATTCTATTTTGATTTTTGATGAGTTCGCACCATCCCATTTTAATATGGGGAATGCGTATTTGTCCTTGGGTAAATATTACCAAGCCATTGAGCGGTTTAAAACGGTATTGAGTTTAGAAGGTGATGATCCCATGGCCCTGTGCTATTTAGGAGAGGCACATGAGCAGTTAAAAGAATACGACATTGCCTTAAATTATTACCGCCTGAGTTTGGAATTTGACCCAAATATCTATGAAGCATGGTTAGGAATTGGGATTATTACTGATATACAAGGTAAAACGAAAGAAGCCATCGGAATTATTCATAAAGCCTTGGATTGCGACCCCTTAAATGCCTCCATTAATTTGGTCCTGGCAAATGCATATCAGAAAGTTGAAGATATTGATCAAGCACGTTATTACTTCGCTAAATCCATGGAGCTTGATTGGGAAGATGAAGAAATCCTTCGTGATTATGTGTTTTTCTTGTTGAGTCAACATCCACTGGAAGCGCTTGAATTACTCGAGGATTTTCAAATGGAATTGGAACATAATCCGGAATATGTACTTCTGTTTACGCATACCTTAATTCATTTGAATCGAATGCCTGAAGCACTTATGCTTTTTTCCTCGCTGGTTGCAGTAGATAAAACTCAAGCATCATTGATTCTGGAATGGAATCCGGCCCTTCAATATCACAAAGATTTTGTAACTTTGCTGCATGAGTAATTTTACACTTCCGTTTATACCGGAACGTCCACAAAAACCTCGTAACGAGGGAGTTACTATGATGATGGACAAAGGGATGGGTCTCCGTGAAACAGAACATTTTATTGAGGCTTCCGCTCACCTTACCGATTTAGTGAAATTTGGGTTCGGAACATCCTATGTAACCAAAAACCTTGAGGATAAAATCAAATTATACAAAGAGGCAGGAATTCGTCCGTACCTCGGAGGGACCTTGTTCGAAGCATTCTATGCACGTGGCTGTGTTGATGATTACCAACGCTTGCTTGATCGCTTAGATTTGGATTTAGTTGAAATTTCAGATGGTTCAATTATAATCCCGCACAAAGAAAAGTGCAAGCTGATTAAATCGATGGCTAAATCACGGACTGTATTGTCTGAAGTTGGCTCAAAAGATTCAGGGATTATTGTTTCCCCATTCAAATGGGTGAGTTGGATGAAAGCTGAATTGGATGCTGGTTCATGGAAGGTGATTGCTGAAGGACGTGAAGCTGGAAATGTGGGTGTTTTCCGTCCGAATGGAACAGCACATACTTTACTTATTAATCACATTATTGCGCGTGTTGATCCTACAAAGATTCTTTGGGAAGCCCCACAAAAAAATCAACAAGTGTGGTTCATTAAATTGTTTGGCGCGAATGTGAATCTTGGAAATATTGCCCCAAATGATATGATTCCATTGGAATGCCTTCGATTGGGATTGAGAGGTGATACGTTTTTCGATTTTTTACCGCAAGATTATGCCGATCGTCTAAAACAAGTGAACGACGAGAACGAGGTGGTCGACGAGACCGAAGAATAACCCACCGTGTTTGTACTGAAATCAGAATACAAGCTGCATGAAGGTCCGGTATATGCACTGGCGATTTCTGAAAATATGGTATTCACTGGCTCTTCAGATAGAACCGTTAAATCGATAGATCTTACTCATGGAATTGTTCAGCCCTTCACCGTTCGTAGTGAGGTTTCGCCCATTTCATTATGGGCTATTTCCTCAGCGCTGCTGGCAATTGGTTATTTAAACGGAGAATTTTATTTAATCAATCCGCTTACTCGAAAAACACTATTTGAATATCACTTTACAGCCGATGGTGTGTTCACCTTGTATTCATTTAATGATTCGGAATTGTATATCGGACTTGGTTCTGGCCGTTTAGCCATTTTGGATTTTGTGCGCTTGGATTGGATCTATCTTGAACAACTTAGCACCGATAAAATTCGTTCTATAGTCTACGATTCCAACGCTCAATGTTGCTATCTTGGTGCAAAGGATGGTGAACTCGTTGTCTTTGATGTGAACAATTACCGCGTTAATCTACGTTGGCATGCCCATGACGGTGGAGTGAATTCCTTGCTATTTACGTCAACAAATCAGTTGGTTTCAGGAGGAAAGGATGGTCATATTAGGGTATGGAAGGGGCATGAATGTATTCATTCCATTCCCGCGCATCGAGGCGTAGTTTATGGACTACAAGAAATCGGTAACAGGGTTGTTTCCTGCAGTAGGGATAAATCAATCAAGGTGTGGGACATGGAAACACTCAAACCGCTTCAAAAATTAACATTTCATCGGCAATCGGTCAACCTACTTGTGCAACAAAATGCACATTCTTTCGTTACTGCTTCCGACGATCACCGAATCGCACATTGGGAATATGCGGAATAAGTTGATTTTATTGGTTTTTTTACTCCTTGGATTGCGTCAAGTAAAGGCGCAACAAGCGACCTTTTTATCTCAATCTGAATTAGGGTTTTCTGTAGGACAAGTTTATTATATTGGTGACTTAAATCCATTCATGCCCTTTAATAACAGCCAGTGGGCATTTAGCCTAATGTATCGCTATAACCTCCATACACGAATGGCACTGCGCTTATCGTATTTGCAAGGTAGCATCGAAGCGGACGATAAAAATTCATCCAATTCAATCTTAGTGAATCGAAATTTGAATTTTCATTCAGACATTAAAGAACTAGCTGCAGGTGTTGAATTCTATTTTGCACCCTTTTATTTTGGACGGAAAAATGGACAAAAGCAAATTCAAGGCACGGCCTATTTTTTAACGCAACTTGGTGGATTTTACATGAATCCAAAAACTACCATAAATGGTGAGGAAATAGAGTTACGTCCATTAGGAACCGAAGGCCAAGGCACGGTGTTAAATAAAAAAGGAACGTACAGTAACTTTCAATTGTGTGTTCCGATCGGAATAGGAGCGAAGGCTCAAATTGGGAAACGGGTTACGTTTAATATCGATTTAGGTATACGAAAAACCTTTACGGATTATATGGATGATGTGAGATCCGCTACCTATGTTGACCCTTCTGTATTGGCTCAATATTCTGGAGAAACCGCGGCGGCATTATCCAATCAAAGCCTTGATGGTTCTCGTAATGGGTATCGCGGAAATCCAACCACTAAGGACTGGTATGTGTATGCAGGTGGAATGATCAGCGTTCGCTTAGGCAGGGGACGTAAATGCTTTAAGCTTCGTTAGTAGTACCGTTGGGGTAGAAGATAGGACTGCACATAATCAAAAACGCCCTCTTTTAAGGAATGAAATGCATGAGGATATCCAGCCTTACGCAATTTATCCATTCCAGCGCACGTGTAGTATTGATAGGTGTCTCGAATATCGATTGGTGTATCAATGAACGAAATATTAGATTCCTTACCCATGGCCTCAAAGGTGAATCTAGCAAGATCAATAAATGGATTTGCTTCCCCAGATCCCAAGTTATATATCGCAGATTTCGGTTTTTGCTCGAGTAAAAATACAATCACTTGCACAACATCCTTCACATATACAAAGTCCCTGGATTGGTATCCGTCAGCAATACCTGCTTTGTGCGATCTGAAAAGACTCATGGCACCTGTCGTTTGAATTTGATTGAAGGTGTGCATTACTACCGAGGCCATTCTACCCTTGTGATATTCATTTGGTCCGTAGACATTAAAGAACTTCAATCCCGCCCAAAAGGGTGGGGTTTTTTCTTGCGCTAAGACCCATAAATCAAAATCCTGCTTGGATTGTCCATAGGGGTTCATAGGTTTCAATGATGGGATTACGGCATGGTCATCGACATATCCATGTTCACCATTACCATATGTTGCTGCAGAAGACGCATAAATCATTGGGATTTGATGTTCCGTACAACGTTCCCAAATACGAATTGAATACTGGAAATTCAAATGGTCAAGAATCGCTAAATCTTGTTCTGTGGTGTTGGTCCGTGCACCAATGTGAAGTACGGCATCAACCTGTGCAGCATGCGCACTAAACCAAGCTAAAAATTCTTCCCGATCTATAAATTCTGCGTCGGAGGTATGGATAAAATTTGCTTGTTTATTTTCAATGCTAAAGTCATCAACCGCAATAAGGTGGTGTGTGTTTTTGCGCGCGTACTCCGCAAGAAGACAAGAACCAATAAATCCGGCAGCACCAGTGATTACAAGCATTGGTTTTTCATTCGGGTTAACCATGAAAGGTTGGGTTGAAATTAAAATAATCCGTGTATTTCACCATCAATGGCATTGATGATTCTTCCTAAGTCTTCTTGACTTTCTGTGAAGTTGTTATTATCAATGTCTATAATCAATAACTTGCCTTTATCATAGGTAGAAATCCATGCTTCGTAGCGCTCATTTAAACGCTTCAAATAATCCAATCGAATGCTTTCTTCATAATCTCTGCCTCGTTTTTGAATATGGCTCACGAGGGTAGGAATGCTAGCACGTAGATAAATCAATAAATCAGGCGCTTTAACAAATGAATCCATGAGGTTAAACAATGAGAAATAGTTTTCAAAATCTCTAGTAGTCATTAGTCCCATAGAATGCAAATTCGGAGCGAAAATATAGGCGTCTTCGTAAATCGTCCGGTCTTGAATCACTGTTTTTTCTTGGGAATGAATGTCCTGAATTTGGGAAAATCTACTGTTCAAGAAGTACACTTGCAAGTTGAACGACCATCGCTGCATGTCTTCGTAAAAGTCATTTAAGTATGGATTTTGTTCCACGTCTTCAAAATGAGTTTCCCATCCGTAATGTTTTGAAAGCATGTTGGTTAGTGTGGTTTTTCCAGCACCAATATTTCCGGCGATTGCAATGTGCATTGATTTGATTTTAAGGCACTAAATTACAAAATTCGAATTGAAATTTTGTGCTAATTAGGGCTGAATTATAAACACATTTAGTTGGCTTGATGTTCTTGCAATTAATTGATTTCCAGCTATATAAAGTTCCCGAATGTTTTCTGTTGTGGATATTTTGTGAACTTCATTCACACCTTCGAATAAATCACGGTAATACAACCGGTTTTCATTGACAAAGAAAAATCCATCGGCATAAGGGATCATTGCTTGATTCGTTTCAGATGCACAACGAACAACATTCATAAAGTCATCCATTAGACAAATTTTACCATCCGATGAACTAATCCATAGGCCATATTCATTTTCATTTAATGTGATTTCACCCGATATCCCTAAAATTCCTTGAAGGTTATCTACCCGCTGAATTTCTTTTTTGCTAACAAAATTAAAGAGCACGAGGCTACTGTTTAATTCATCGTACATCCAAAGCATGTCTGCGCGTTTACTCGTGGCAAGTGCCGCCACATTGAGCAGTCCAAGTTCGTCTAGATTTATGCAATTTCCATTTTCACTCAAGGTGTTATCAAGAAAACAGAGTTGTTGTTGACTTTTTGAAAAAACAGCAATTTTTAAGGAGTTAATCGATTCAATATCGTCAATGCTTTGCCACTTTTTGATACTTTGTTTAATCGGAGTGGCGTAGTTACTGTATTTGCTAATTTCATCTTTGTTCACAAAATATACGTTCTGTTGCCCGTCGAGGAAGGTAGCGCTTGTTCCCTCAGGAATATTTATGGTTCTTTTTAATTCAATGTGAATGGTGGAGTTTTGGCACCATGAATAATATGAGCCGAATAGTATTAATAGGAGGTAAATCTTATGCTTCAAATTGAATAAGTTCATCAAGGTATGTGCGGGAATTCATTACCCGTGGAATTTTATGTTGACCACCGAATTTACCATTTTTTTTCATCCATGCGAAGAATGTGCCAGGCGCCAACACCGTTATTTTTGGTGGGAGCATGTTTAGGTTATTAGCACGTTTCGTATCGTAATCTGAATTTACTTTACACATGCAGACATCTAATTGCTTAACCGCATCGGTACTTAGTTTCATTTCCGCAGGGATTTCGACGGCCCATTCGTGACCACCAATCCCTTGTTCAAAATCAAAATAAGGAGCTACGGTATAGTTGCTGATTTCAATTTGTTGCATGGCCGACCATTCACTTATAGCTTGCTCCACGTGCATCACCACCGCTTTTTCACCGAAGGCATTGATGTAATGCGCAGTTCTTCCGGTTACTTTAAATCGATAGGGTAAAAGCGAAGTAAAGGTGATGGTGTCTCCGATAATATAGCGCCAAAGTCCCGCACTCGTTGAGATTACCAATGCGTATTCCACATCTAATGAAACTTGGTCAAGGGTTAATACTTCGGTTGATTCCAGCCACTTGTAGGATTCCATCGGGATGAATTCATAGTACACTTGAGCATCCGTGAGCAACAGCAAGCCATCCGAATTTAATTCATCTTGTAATCCAAAATATCCCTCGGACGCATTATAAGATTCCACGAAATTCATGGAATGATTTCCTATTAAGTGGTCTAGTTGTTTCTGGTACGGTGCAAGGCTCATTCCTCCGTGAATGTAGAGTTCTAGATTTGGCCAAACTTCACTGAGGTTTTTCTTTCCGGAATGCTTCAATACGATTTTACCAAACGTGGTCATCCAGCTCGGTACCCCTGCGATGATTGCTACATCTTCATTCACGCTGGCTTCTGCCATAAGCATGAGTTTTTCTTCCCAATCGGCGTGCAATACAATTTGTTTTTCAGGAACCCTGCGGAATTCAGTCCAAATGGGTAAGTTATCAATAATAATGGCTGAAAGGTCGGCAACAATGGCGTGTTGATCAATGTTTTGAAGGCTATTGCTCCCGCCCAAAATCAAATGCTTTTTAGAGTAAAGTTTGCGGTTCGGTACATTTTGATGATAGCAAGCTAAGAGGTCTTTTCCGCCTGCGTAGTGCGTATGTTCTAGGCTATCTTTTGTTACGGGGAGTGTTTTAATTCGTGTTCCCGTAGTGCCTGAACTTTTAGCAAACCATTTGGTGTATCCTGGCCAAAGCACATCTTTCGCGCCATGAATGGCTTGTTGTATGAATGGTTCTAGGGTATCGTAATCTTGTAAGGGTACGCGTTGCTGAAAATTAGCGATTGATTCTATGTGTTCAAAGCCATGGATTTTTCCAAAGTTGGTATGTTGGCCGGCATGCACCAACTCTTTTAGAACTTTTGTTTGAGACTCAAGAGGGAAATCACGAAATAATTCGATTCGTTTTAACCGATATCGAATATACGTGGAAAAGAGGGCGTCAACCAACATGGCAAGGCCCGAATATTAATTAACCGAAAATCAAAATTGATCCGATAACCACAAGTAAAAAAATGGTGTAAATGGTTGCAACCGCTGCTGTACTTTCTTCAAAAAATCTACCTGACATATGCTAAAGTTTTTTCAAAGGTAAACATAAATTTTAATCTCGGTTGCCCAATAGGCGCAACAAAGTCAAAAATAAATTCACAAATAAAATATACAACTGCATTCCGCCAATTAAAGCGAGCTTATTTCGGGTTTCCTGAGAAAATTCTGGAGATTGAGCGACCATTTTTAATTGTTGCATTTGATATGCAATCAACCCAGTAAACACAAAAACTCCAAGTATTGTGATCACCCAATCCATCATTCCGCTGCCGATGAACATGTTGAGCACACTGGCTAGAATCATCCCGATTAATACCATATACAATAGGCTTCCGAATTTTGTGAGATCGGTTTTTGTGGTGTAGCCCAGCACAGCCATTCCCGCGAATGCGCCTGCCGTTACGAAAAAGGTAAAGGCTATTGCTTGAGTGGAATACGCGAAAAAGATTATGCTTAGGGTGCTACCCATGCTTGCGGAATAGGCAACAAATAGCGCTAAAAGAATTGGCATGGATAAGCGTTGGAATCCCCATTGTATGACCATGGATATAACAATTGGCGCAAACAACATCACATAAAATACTGGAGATGTACCGCCATCACTGGTCATAAATAATTGGTCAAATAATGCTTTGTTTGTACCTACCGCATAGGCAATTACACCGGATATTGCCATGGCAATAAACATGTAGCTGTATACCGAACGTATAAAATTACTTGCAATACTCGCTTCGTAGGTGTTGTTTGAATAATCAGTCATTTTTAATGTAGTTTACTTTGAATCAAATGTATAAATTCTTTTCGAGTGGCATCATTTGTCAAAAATATACCTGTAAACGCACTGGTGGTGGTAGCTGAATTTTGTTTTTGTACCCCCCGCATTTGCATGCACATGTGTGCACATTCAATAACTACGGCTACTCCTTTCGGTGCCAGCGTTCGCTGAATACAGTCCCTGATTTCAATTGTCAGGCGTTCTTGCACTTGCAACCTCCTCGCATAGGCATCTACTACACGCGGAAGTTTACTTAAACCTACAATTTTTCCGTCGGGAATATATGCAATGTGTGCTTTTCCGAAAAAAGGCAACATGTGGTGCTCGCACAAGGAATACACATCGATGTCTTTAACCAATACCATTTCAGAATACGCTTCATGAAAAATGGCCTCCTGAATAATGGTGTCCGGATTCAACTCGTACCCATGCGTTAAATACTGCATGGATTTAGCCACACGTTCAGGTGTTTTGAGCAATCCTTCTCTGCTTATGTCTTCTCCTAAGCCTTCAATGATCGCTCTAAAATGTTGCTCTAATTCTTCTTGTTTCAAAATTTTATATTCTTATGTTATATGTTAAAAGGGTTGCTTTCCGCCGAAATATTCTACAAAATTGTTTTCGGTTTCCACCAATTTCAACTTGGAAAGTTCTGCGCCGTGTGTTGCGATTTTCGGTTCGAGGATTTCCCAAATTGCAATCACAATATGCTCCGTGGAAGCCATGATTCCTTCCAGAAATGGCACGTCCAAGTTTAGGTTCTTGTGGTCTAATTTTTCGGTCACCTCATGTTTTATAATGGTGCTCAAATCTTTTAAGTTCATTACAAATCCGGTCTCAGGGTCTGGATCCCCACACACCGTAACAAACAATACAAAATTATGGCCATGCCAATTCTTGTTCGCACAGCGTCCGAATACTTCGTTGTTCTTTTCGTCGCTCCACGTAGGCTGCCACAATTTATGTGCTGCATTAAAGGTTTCTCTACGAGTAATATAAACTTTATTCATAACTCACGGATTTTCAATCGTTATTTTGACAGTTTCATCTAAGGTTAGCTGCTCTAGGTGAACGTTTACCAATTGGTTTACAAGCGATGGATCATAAATTGCTTCTACTTTCACATAATTCTCAGTGAATCCATACATTTTACCTTCATCTTCTTCGTGCTCGAATAATACGCTTTTTTGCAGGCCTAATTGGCTG
>JBEIDV010000020.1:0-18386 GCA_040383285.1 Crocinitomicaceae bacterium
GCGATAATGTAAAAGTACATTTCGATGAAATACGTTATCATGCGGATAAATTAGAGCTTATTGTAGAAGATGAGCTTTGGCCTTTACCAAAATTCCGTGAATTACTTTTCATTCGGTAAATAGGTGCGCAGCCTCGTCTTAGTGCTGTGTTTAGGAGCACTCAACCTTGTTTTCGCTCAGGTACTGATTGAACTAGACACCTTTACGTATACAGCGCATGCAAGAGCCTTACGGTGTCACTCCGCGTTTGTTTATGTAGGAGATAATCAGGGTCGTTGTTTTTCTTATAGTCCAATTACCAAAGAGCTCGTTCTTATTAATCTTGTGCAGCCTGAACTCAGGGATGTTGAAGTGAATAAACTCGGTGTGCTTTGGATGCAAACAGGCGATACCGGTAAAGTGTTTCTGAATGCGGGCATTCAGCCCGTGTTATTTCCTCGTCCAAATGGACTTGGGGTGTTTTTAGATGGAATTGCGGTAAAAGATTCGATTGTGTTTGCCATGGGAGACCCAATTAATGGAGTGTTTTCCTTGTATCTGTCCCGGGATTATGGCCTAACGTGGAAAACAATTCCAGGAATTAAAGCAGAAGATTCAGAGGCGGGATATGCGGCAAGTGGAACTACCGTGCAAATCGCGGACAATCGCTTAATTTTTGTAACAGGCGGATTGCGTTCACGAATTTTCATTGGTAAACGTCTCGGTAAAAAGTGGAAGTCGTATGCGCTGCCGTTTAAATCCGGCGAAGGGGAGGGACCCTATTCGCTATGTGTGATTGACCGTAAACACATGGTGGTGGTTGGGGGAAATTATCAATTACCAGATCGGCGGTCTTCGGTATGTTATATTAGCAGCAACGGCGGTAAAACATGGAAAGAATCCGCTGAACCGCCCTTTGGATATCGTTCCGATGTAATTCACTTTCAAGGGGTGACGTATGCATGTGGTTCAAATGGCATCGATTTTTCAACTGACCATGGAAATACCTGGGTAAAATGGTTACCGGGTTCCTTTTTGGCAATGGATATTTCCGCTGACGAAAAACTTTGGATAACGACAAAAAGTAATTTAGGATTAGTAGTGGTTGAGCCCGTCCGAATAGCCGTGCTAATTACTGATTAATTTTGCTGAAACTGATAGGCGTTAGCCATGGTTAGTAAAACCCGAAAGGTTTCAAGTCGAGCATTCGTTCCTGGCTTGAATTTGATACCAACGCGTTGGATGTTTTTTACACACGTGCTCTTACGTGGTGAATCTGAATAACATGCATTGTTTTCGCAGGTCATATTCATATTAATGGATTCCACGGATTGTGAAAAATCTTTAAGTGCTCGGTATTCAGGAATCAACTCTAGCAATCCTCCTTTCCATCCCAAATCCTTAATTTCAGTTAATACCCATGGTTTTCCCGACATAGAAAATGAGGCATTTGTCTTCGCCAATTCAGGTTTGTTTTTACCGATAAAAATAGTAGAATCATTAATTGCTTTAAGCCTATATTTTGCACGATTTAAATAAATCCAATCAGATTCTACGCGAACATCTTCTTTAGCCACCTTTCGCAAGATTTTGGTTAATTCTGAAAGTTTGGTTTTTTGGGAGAAATTGAAAAGCAAATCAAATTCAGGGTATAAATAGGTCCCTCTTTGCTGGTCATCAATGTATTGGGCACCATAATAATTAAATGAAAATCCAGCTAATTTATCCGTTAAGACCTTTAAATCCTCATATTTTTCAGGTAAAAAACTACCCCGATTTAATCGAGTAGAAATATGAAAGAAACTTCTTGAACTATCTGGTAAAATCATAGAGGTCTGGCCTTTTGCCTTGAAACATAATACCAATTCTTGTTTGTTTAAGGAGAATAGATATTCATTTTTTACTCGATTTCCCTCGATTAATTCATAGGACAAGGCTTTTGATGCGTTAAATTTCGTGTTAAACCAAATTCCTTTTTTAACGAGTTTAGTTAGCGTCGCTCCTTTCTTTACCCTTTTACTTACAATTTCATAATAAAATCCTTGGCGAATGAATCCTTTTGTAAAGTTTGATTTTGGAATTGCTTTTCCCGCGATCATCCAAATAATTTCATTGTCTATTTTAAGTTTTAAGAGGCAGAAGTTTTCAGAGAAATCGATAGGGAATCTTCCTGCCGTGGTGTCTTGTGCCCAATTTTGATAATATTCAGAAACAGTTTTCATCATTTTTGAATCACCATTTCTAAATGAATAGTCGAATAAGATGTTTGAGAAAATATCTCTTGAATTAATTTTTACAATACCTATTGTTTCATTAGGACAGGGAATCGCTGCAATAATACTGTCTCTTTTTAGGAAATTGACATAACTGAATACAGCGATCCAAATAATGAAAATAAGAATGATGGCAATAAATCGTTGAGCGACTTTCATTTAAGCAAAGGTATAGAAAAGCCTTTTGATTACATTTGTACCATGCGAAAATTAGTACATAAGTTTCTATTGCTTTTGGGTTGGAATATTTCTTTGTGGAAACCTGAAGGAATTAAAAAAGCAGTAGTTGTTATGGGACCACATACGTCGAATTGGGATTTTGTTTTGGGTAGATTGGCGTTTTACATGATGCATTTACAGGGACGTTACCTCGTGAAGAAAGATATTTTTGTATTTCCCTTGGGCTTCATTTTGAAAGCATTAGGGGCCATTCCGGTGGACCGAAGCAAGAATAATAACATGGTTGAATACGTGGCTAATTTGTTCAAAGAAAAGGAAGAGCTATATGTGGTGTTTACACCGGAAGGAACCCGGAGCTACAACCCAAATTGGAAAAAGGGATTTTATTACATCGCAGTCAAAGCGGAAGTACCGATCTTATTAGCCTATGTTGATTTTCCTTCAAAAAAAGGTGGGTTTCTTGAGCTATTTTATCCCACAGGGGATGTTGATGCAGACATTTTGGAGATTAAACGGAAACTCGGACAGTTTAAAGGGAAATATCCGGAGAAAGGAATTATTTCTTAATGTCTCCTGTTTTTGGATTGTACCCATACGGACAGTGTTTGCAATTACTTTTACAACAATATCCGCGCTTTAAATGATAGGCTTCTTTGAATACAATAAATCCTTCTTCACTGATGTAATAATCTTCATCGGTAAGTTTCGAACGCTTACTGAATTCAGAATAATCCATGTCTAAATCATCATTTCCTTCCATTGATCTTAGTGTTATAGAGCCTATTTGCCTTCCTCAAAACAAGCAAGGTCATCAATTGTTCATTTTACGGGAAGATTTAATTCATTCAATCATTTCCGGTAATAAGTGGCGAAAACTGAAATATGTTTTTGAGTTTGTTCAAACGCACAAATTTGATGGACTTATTACCTATGGAGGAGCCTATTCGAATCATTTGGTAGCGTGTGCTGCGGCAGCAAAACTGCATGGAATTCATTGTGTATTAAAGGTTAGGGGGGAGGAGTTAGAACCGAATTCTAATGAATATCTCTCATTCTGTAAAAGTCAAGGCGCTGAGTTGCATTTTATATCTCGTGCAGATTTTCATGGCGAAAAACATATCTATGGTCCGCTTGAAATTCACGGTAAAACGTATTTTTCGATTCCTGAAGGTGGCGCTCATGCCTTAGGATTGAAAGGATGTTTAGAAATCGTTGATCAATCTATGGATTATGATTTCATTGCACTGGCACAGGGCACAACAACAACCAGTCTTGGTGTTTTATTAAGTAGCTCTCCCAATACAGAGGTCTGGGTTTTTCCTGTATTGAAAGGGTTTGATTCAATTCAAGAAATGCAAACGCTAGCGAAAAAGTTTGATTATGAAGAGGAGTGGAACTTGAATAAGCACCGATTACGGGTGTTTTCCAATTATCATTTTTCAGGATATGGTAAAGGAAGTCATGAGGTGCAGCAAGCCTTAAATGAATTGCAAGTCACTACAGATTTTGACTTAGATAAGGTATATACAATGAAAGCTTTCGTGGGATTGCTTACTGAATTAAATCAGCAGAACAACTCATTAAAAGGCCTGTTTATTCACACCGGAGGCGTGTTTTCAAACGGCTTATTTTAATTTTGTTTTCTTCTTTCCGTAAAGGTGAGTTGATTTGAAAAATAACTCTACTGAACCTAATCCTTTGTTGGCGCTGCTTAGTTTGGATACGGTAACATCCACAGCAAGCCCCATTCTAAAGTTTAATACTTTGTAGTTCAAGTTTAAGCTAACCGCATCTTTCCAGCGATAAAATGCGCCATAACTAATCGACTTAGACTTAAGGATATTGGTAATGTCGGATCCATTCTTCATAATATTTTCAAACATAACACCAAATGCTAGGTTGGTATTCGGACCATTTTTGAACGCCAAAAGTTGCGGTTGAATTCGTAAGTCACGTCGTACCGTTGTGAAATCCGCACCTGCATTCAAAACCATCTGCATGTACATGCGTTCGCCGGTCTCTGTAAAACTCATTTTTGGTTTATTTAAATGGTTGATCGCAACCCCACCAAAATATTTTGATTTACTTCGTGTTTGATATGCATATTGCGCACCAACGTTAACGTTAAATGCTGCCATTGAACTTCTGCTTAAGGAATTATTGATGTAAATTAAGTCTCCAACGCTTCCGTTATATCCCCATCCGTTCCAATCAGACTCCCAAGACGGAAGTGTTGGATCATAACTCATTAACATAAGGCCTGGAGCAGCACCGATTGTAAATCGTGAAAACTGATTCATTTGAAGGGTATAGTTAATAGGAACATTCACCTCCGTAGACATTAACTTACTTTCACCCAATTGCTCGTTTAACGCAGTGAATCCAATTCCAAAATGATTTTTACTCATTGGACCGTCCACAATTTTAAATTCACCAATTAATGCATTGGTTCGCATTGGTGTTCCAGTCATAGTCAGATTTTGCATTTTGAATGCCGTGCAAAATGAGAAATCCTCCGCACCAGTAGCTATTGCCGCCGCATTAAACATGCCAGGTGTCTGATAAAACAAACTAGAATTATATGCATATTGGGCAGAAGTAGCCTTTACTAACCCTAAAACACTAAGAAATAATATTTTTTTAATCATCGTTCTCGTTATTTATAAAGCGTAACATTACCGTTTCTAGATCCTGATAATCCATTGATTAATCGGTATTCTAAGCGATAAGCAAAAGTGCCGATATTTAACGGTTTTCCTTTGAACGTTCCATCCCATCCTTCTTGCGGATTTGTTGTTCTAAACACCAATTGTCCATATCGGTTATACACCTCAAAATTCATAGTTACAATAGCACCTCCGTCGCCGTTAAATCCATTGGAATAATTCATGTCTTTATCCACATTGGTAACCACGCGTAGAACATCGTTTTGACCATCTCCATTCGGTGAAAAGGCATCAGGCACAGATACAAGTACAGAATCTCTAAACATTACTTCTACAAAAACAGTATCGGAAGCAATACAGCCTTCCGGAGAAATATTATTCAAAATATAATAGGTAGAATAAAACGGTGCCACAACAACGGTATCACAGGTTCCTGCTACATCGCCAAAGCAATACACGTCATTCCCTCCGTTAGGTGTAACCCAAACTAAGGAGTCTCCTGCAACAAACCCGCTGGCAACAATTACGGCCCCTGAAGTAATTTGTCCGCTTGGCCACATTCCTCCGTACATTGGAATAATGGTGTCATTGATAGGAACACCTCCAATCGTATCTAATAAACCAATACTAATCATTGGCATGGAACCTACCGTTAATACTTGACTCGCTGAACTTGTTGCGCCATTGGCGTCGGTAACGGTTAAGGTTAGGGTATAGGTTCCTGCGGTGTTAAAGCAAATTTGCCCTGGATTCATTCCGCTGTAAAACGAAGGCGTTCCACTAGGAAATGACCAACTAGAGGAAACCACATCGTTAGAGGATGTGTTTTCAATGTCAATGCAATCTCCTTCGCAAATTACATTGTCAGAAAGGCTGAAACTAGCTGTGGGCTGAGAAAATCCAACAAAGGAAATGAATAATAAAGCTAAGATTGGTATAAATTTCATAATTCCAATAACATTAAGATTGCGACGAAGTTAAGAAAAACCTTTGAGAAATACACAATTCATTCTTGTTTAAGAAGTTTGATTACTTCTGTTGCCTCTATCGGGTCGTGTACTCTTAAAAAAGTAGCGCCATTCAATACTGCAAACGTATTAAGTATTGAGGTTCCATTCAATGCGTTTTCAGGACTGGTATTTAAGGTTTTATATATCATTGACTTTCTTGAGAATCCAACCAAGATAGGTATGCCAAATAGTTGAAAAAGAGGAAGGTTATTCAGAAGTTTTCTGTTTTCGATAAGGGATTTTGAAAATCCAAATCCGGGGTCGATTATAATATCTTTAACTCCTGCTTTTTTAATCGCATTAAGTTGAGTGGATAATTCTTGCAAAACCTCAACAGTTATATTTTGATAGACCTGTTCCGCATGCATCTCGGCGAGTTCGCCTCGCGAATGCATGAGTATATAAGGCGCATTATATCGAGCGCACACATCCCAGATTTCAGGATTATTTTTTCCCCCTTCCACATCATTAATGAGGTCGGCTCCATGGCGTAAGGCCCAATCTGCTACCTTCGGACAACTTGTGTCGATCGAGATGAAAAACGAGGGGAATTCACTGCTAATTCGCGTTAACAGGGGATGTAAACGCTCAATCTGTTCTTCTGTTGAAACCGGCGTGCTGCCAGGACGCGTGGATTGTGCACCAAGATCAATAAACGAAACACCCTGTGTGTGACATGTTTCTAAAAACTCCGTTAATGCCGCATCGGGAAACCGCCTGCTTTCGGCATAAAATGAATCGGGCGTCGCATTCAAAATTGCCATGACCAAGGGCTGATTCACAGGAAACAATTTATTCCGAAGCCTTATAAATTCATTTGAACGAAAATGCTTAACTTCGACCCCGAAAAAATCCTTTTTTGTCATGTCAGATACCTTAGCTTCGTTTACAAATATAATCACAAAATGTCGCGAGATTTATATTGCGAAGACAACGGATTACGGAACAGCATGGAGAATCCTTCGACCAATTGCCTTAGCGGACCAATTATACATTAAAGCAAACCGAATAAGAACCATTCAAGAGAATGGCGAAACTAAAGTTGGAGATGGGGTAGAGGGCGAGTTTATGGCCATAGTGAATTATTGCATCATGGGCTTAATCCAAATGAATGATTCGGATGATTTAGCCATCGAGTTATCGCCAGAGCAAGCGATTTCGCTGTACGATAAATATAAAGATGAAGCCATTCAACTCATGCTTAAAAAAAATCACGACTACGGTGAAGCGTGGAGGGAAATGGCCGTAGAATCTTTAACCGATTTGATATTGATGAAAATATATCGAATTAAACAAATAGAAGGCAACGAGGGAAAAACCTTGGTTTCAGAAGGTGTTGATTCGAATTATTTTGATATGCTCAATTATGCTGTATTTGCACTGATCCGTATGGATGTTAAATAAATGTTAGCATTTTCTTCGTGGAAGATTGTCCTGTTATTTTCGTTTAAAATTATCTTATGAAAAACGTAAAAAAAATAGCGCCTTGGGGTATTAGATTCTTGATTTCATTTGTTTTCTTTTTATCCGCAATTGCAAAATTGTACCCGGATCCCTCTTACGCCCTAACATATTTTGAGGTTCATCAACTAGAACCCATGGGTATCCCGCTAAGTATTGCTCAATATTTGTCAAGAATTTTGATTGGCGTTGAATTCGCGATCGGTTTCCTGCTGTTGTTGCCATTCTTTCTCAAGCGAGTGGTTATTCCCGTTACCATAATCATGCTCACGGTATTTATCGTGGAGTTAGGGCTCGAAATCCTTTTTAAAGGAAATGCGGGAAATTGCGGTTGCTTCGGCACCTTAATAGAAATGACACCACTAGAGGCCTTGATTAAAAATGTGGTTTCTATTGGATTGTTAATTTGGTATTACATGCTCACTAAGCATCAAACTTCAGAATCAACCTTGGATAACGAACCGTCTGAACACTCAAAGGTGCCATTGTTTAGTGGCGTCCAATCCATGTTGAATTGGTCCGTTATCGGCAATATGCTACTCGCTTCTATTTTAGGCGTTTTTATCGCGGGCCCCATTCGGTTTCAACAGGCAGAACCAACCCGTCCAGTGACAGTTGCAGATACCCTTGCGGTTGCCCCAGTTCATACCCATGATACAAGCCATGTAATCGCTGCAGTAAAAAATTCAACCGATACGGTAAAACCCTTAATCGATAAAGGTCCTAAGGGGAAGTCGTCAGGATTTGAAAACATTTTTCCCGACATCAACACAGATAAAAAAATCTTGTGCTTTTTCGCTCCAGGATGCGACCATTGTCGCGCCACAGCAAAATCCTTGACCGCTATGAAAGCCAATGTTAAGAATTTCCCTGCAATGCGTATAATTTTTATGGATGAAGAACCGGAGGCAATACCTGATTTTTTCAAATTTGCAGGTGCTGAACACCCATACTACATAATGGACATAATTACCTTCTGGAAGAAATTGGGCAGCGGAAAAGAAGTTCCCGGGGTTTTATACTTGTGGAATGGGAATACGCAGAAATTTTATCAAGGAATTGATAAAGAGCAATTTAACGCTTCGGAGTTCAAAAAAATCTTGAATAAAAAGTCGTAAGACCTAAATTAGCGCTAATTTTAAGCATGCGCAAAAAGATTATTGGTGCCAATTGGAAAATGAACCTTTCTCTTCACGAGGCGAAGGACCTTTTTCAAGCCATTACAACACTCAAAGAGATTGATTCAAGGGTAGACTTTGTGGTCTTTCCTCCACAGGTTTTTACCGGATTGTTACAACCTACATCGAATGTGAAACTCGGTGCTCAAAATGCTTTTGGTCCGGACTTATCTGGACCGTATACAGGTGAAACATCCCTGAAGCAATTACACGATTTAGAGGTAAGTTCGGTGATCGTCGGACACTCGGAGCGAAGGATGTTGTTTAATGAAAATTCAGACTTTCTGTGTGAGAAAGCATTGACCGCGCTCTCCATGGGTTTTCAAGTGTTTTTCTGCTGTGGAGAATCCGATGAAGTTCGTTCAAAAGGCTTGGCCATTTCGTATGTTAGAGAACAATTGAAGCCCTTACTTTCTTTATTGAGTATAGATACTTGCGCCTCCCTAGTAATAGCCTATGAACCCATTTGGGCGATCGGAACCGGTAAAATACCAACCCTATCAGAAATTGAGGAAATACATGCCTCGATTCGTGAACTGCTTCATGAATATATGGATGAAGAACATGCGAACTTAGTTCGAATTGTCTATGGAGGCAGCTGCAATGCAATAAATGCCAAATCAATATTTGCATTACCTAATGTGGATGGCGGTCTCGTAGGTGGAGCCTCTCTTCAACTGGATTCAATCAAAGAAATAATCGCTAGTATATGATAGATTACATTGAATTAAAATGGACGTTCAACCCGTTTTATCCTACGAATGAAATTGCAACGGTTTGGTTAGCAGATATTGGGTATGAGAGCTTTCAAGAAGATGGAATGTACTTGAAGGCCTATATTCCAAAATCGTCGTTTGATCAGCTTGCTGTTGATGCAATTATTTCGAATTTTGAAGCACAAGCAGTAAGCGTTGAACTCGAAATTATTGAAATACCAGCGCAAAATTGGAATCAAGTTTGGGAAGATAGTTTTGAGCCCGTACGGCTTGATCATCTTTCCATCGTTGCACCGTTTCATGGCGCCGAATATCGCCTCGGCCGAGTTATTGAAATTGAGCCCAAAATGTCGTTTGGAACCGGACACCACCAAACTACCTACATGATGTGCATGGCGATGGAAAATGAACTTCCTGAGTTAAGGGATAAACGTGTACTAGACATGGGCACAGGTACGGGTATCCTTGCGATAAATGCTGAACTTATGGGCGCTACGGAAATCATTGCTGTTGATATTGAACCGTGGTCGGTTGAGAATACCATAGAAAATATGAAACGAAATGGTTGTGTACGCATTGATGCTAGGGAAGGCGATATTCATGTGGTGACAGAAAAAGATTTCGATCTTATTTTAGCGAATATTAATCGCAATGTGTTGTTTGCACATTTACCGTCCTATGCTGAGAAATTGCAAGCAAATGGCTTGATCATGCTAAGTGGTTTTTTTACCACGGATAGTGCTGACTTAGTTCATGAAGCAACAAAATATAATTTATTATTAAAAGGTACATATGAAAAAGAAGGTTGGGCATGCTTGGTATTTAAGAAATAGTATTCCGCTATTTCTTGTTTTTATTTCTTGCACTTTTAGTAGTGTAGGTCAATCTTTTCCAAAGGATCGGGAAAAGTTTGTTAAAGAGGCATCCAAGGTTTTTTTGGAGGAAGACATGCAATATAATGTTAAAGATGTTTTTCCTGCTGTAATCAGCGGTAATTCGCTTTCTGACGGAAATTTCAATAAAATGGTGGATGGCGCAAATGCTGTCCTAGAATTAGGGTATGAATCGCGGTATGCCTATCTCTTGGTTGCTAGTTATGTGTATTCTTCAAAAAATAAATTCAATGCAGAATTCTTCAATACGTGGATTGGGTTAGAGAAATCTTTTCGCGCGAAAGAAATGGAGGACTATGCCCAATTTATGGAGTTTTCATACCCATTGTTTCGATATAAAGCCTTGTACAAAGATGATGCAACCCAATGGCGCTTTAAAGGATCCATGGCATGGAATACAGAAAAACGAATTCGAATTGTGTGCAGCGATGGACAGTTGATTGGCACATCCCTTGAATTTCAAACACAAGACAGTGTCTTTGTTGCCGGAACCAGTGGTGTTTTTGATTTTGAAAATCAATCCTTTACCGGTCGAAATGGTACAATAACTTGGGAAAAGACGGGACTGAGGAAAAATGAGACCTTCGCAGAATTGAGAGGGTATAAAGTTAAATTGGATGAAGTGGTGTTGCGTGCGGATACGGTTTCATTAACAACGCCCTATTTTCAAACGCCAATCCTTGGTTCTTTGCTTGATAAAACCCTAGATTATTTAAAAGATGGTGAAGGTGCGCCACATTTTAGTTCATTTGATAAACGATTGAAAATAAATGAATTAAGAGAGGGGCTTGACTACGATGGAGGATTTACACTGGAGGGTAGTAAAATGGTTGGAGCTGGAGTGAAAGGCAATCCAGCTAAATTAATTTACAGGTTTCAGAATAAACCGCTTATTGAAATACAATCCGTTTTGTTTACGATTGAACCTTCACAAATCTTGTCGCGAGAAGCAAGTTTGAAATTACGGTACGCCAATGGCGATTCATTGGTGCATCAACAAGGAGTTTTTCAATTCAACGAAGCATCAAATGAGATTACCTTTTCAGCAAAGAAAAATGGGAGTTTAGTAATTCCATTTTTGGATTATCATTACAACATTGCTATCAATGCACCCGTGCTAAAATGGCAGGTAGGTTCAGCTTTTCCAATGTATACCTTTGAGATGGCAACATCACAGGAACAAAAGTCGATCAATGTGGAATCCTTGAATTTTTTTGACGATGGGTTATATAAGAAATTTGGTCCGATTGCAAAAAATCCCATTAGTCAATTGTCAGCTTATCTTCGCAAGAACAACACATCATTTTTAACGGAGGGACAAGCATCAAATGCCTTAGAAACAACTATAGCGTATGCTAAAACCACTTTGTTGGATTTGGCTTCGTACGGGTTTATTTCATATGATTCGCAAGAAAAGAAAATTACGCCAACCGCCAAGCTCTTTGATTTCGCGGATGCCATGACATCGGGCAAAGATTATGATAATTTTGGGTTTCAATTGAGCTTAATCGAACGGAAGTTAAACTACAGCGCAGAGGAAATTCTACAGAATGACTATTTGAAAGCGGAACAACGAAAGTATCAAGTCCTAAATAATAGATATAAAAAACAGGATTTTTTCGCATTCATTGATATTAATAAAGATCAAATGTTTTTGACTGGGGTGGATGAAATTCCACTTTCAAATGCACAGCGATCCATTGTTTTTCCTGATTCAGGATACTGCGTTTTGAAACCCAATCGCGACCTCATGTTTAATGGTGAATTATATGTAGGGAAATTTCACGCCTATTTGGAAGATGCCTATTTTTCTTATAAAGCGTTTAAAGTGGAAGTGCAACAATCGTCTTATGCTTCCTTGTTAGCAAATCCGATGAAACCGGAAGATGGCAATCAACCGATCGAGTTATTGAGTACTTTTTCAAATCTCAAGGGTGAAATTCTAATTGATGAGCCAACGGCGCGGTCTGGTCGAAGTAAAACCAATACAGCGTATCCTAAGCTCTTGGTTCCATCCTCGATTAAAGTAGTATACAACGATGTTTCGATTGTAAATGGAGCGTATGATTCTGCCCGATTTTATTATAAACTCGATCCGTTTGAGTTGGACAGTTTAGATAATTTTCATGAATTATCTCAACGGTTTAAAGGCGAATTGATTTCAGGTGGTATTTTTCCTCCAATCTCCGAATCCTTGAAAATCATGCCGGATTACTCCTTGGGTTTTTCAACCACCGCTCCGGCCGGGGGATGGCCGTTTTATGGGGATAAATCTAAGTATGAAAACAAAGTGGTTTTATCAAATAATGGGCTTCAAGGTTCAGGAACAATTAATTATGCAACCGCCACAGCGATTTCACAAAAACTCACGTTTCTTCCGGATTCAACCATTGGTATAGCCAAGTTTATCAATAAGGAGTCAAGCACCGGAATAAAAGTTCCGTTCGTTGAATCGGATGCCGCATATGTTGCGTTTGTGCCAAAAAAACAAGTACTAAAAGCAAGTTCATGGAAAGGACAGCCCTTGGCTATGTTTAACGGACAGTGTGATATGGAAGGGACCGTGATCCTTTCAGTTAAAGGGATGAGTGGACTCGGTATGGTTCATTTTCCAGATGCCGATTTAGGCTCAAAGAATTTCGATTTTACACATGAGGATATTCATGCCGATACCTCGAGTTTTTCCTTGAAAAATCGATTTATTAACGAAGGACAGGCGCCGGTGGCCATGGAAACAAAAGACGTTAAAGCAGACGTTTCATTTAAGACACGAAAAGGTGAATTTAACTCCTTTGGTACTAAACGAATTAAATTCCCTCCGAATCAATATTATTGTACCATGGATAAGTTCTTTTGGTACATGGACCGAGCAGATGTGGATTTTGAAAAGACTAAGTCGAATCAAACTACGTTTGAGGCAGGCGCAGATTTAGATGAGTCGAATTTTTTCACCATGGTGGAAGAACAAGATTCCTTGCAATTCAGATCATTATTGGCGCGCTATGACTTGAAACTTCAAACCCTCTTTTGTAACAAGGTGGAATACGTTCGGGTTGGGGATGCAAAGATTTATCCGGATTCAATGAAAGTGATTGTGCGTAAAAATGCAGTCATGGATCCATTCACGAATGCTAAAATTGTAGCGCCTTTCATTAAAAAGTATCACACCTTTACCAATGCGAATGTTACCGTAACTTCTCGCAAAAAATATGAGGGTTCAGCTTCTTACCCGTATTACGATCGCGACAGCAATTTAACGGTATTGAAAATGAAATCGATTGCCTACGTGAATTCCGTTACTCAAGCGGAAGGCGAAATCGAACAGAAAGCTAATTTCAAATTGAGCAAGGAGTTTGAGTATTATGGTAAGGTGAAAGTGGTAGCGGCAAGTCAAGGTTTATTTTGTGACGGGTCTACCAAAATTAATCATGCATGTAAAAGTTTTGATCGTTCGTGGATGACGTTCAAGGATACGATTCTAGCGAAGAATATTCAGATTCCAATTTCTGAAAATCCAGTCAATGATGCGGGTAAAAAATTATCGGTAGGTTTTTCATGGAAAAATTCAGAGTTTATTGATAGCGTGCTGGTGTATCCAGCGTTCCTTTCTAAATCAGAAGGCATAAATGATCAAAGTGTGTTCAAAGCGTCTGGTTATTTGCAATATAATCCGAGCAGCTTAACATTTCAAATCGGAGATAAAAAACGCTTGAATGGCGATAGTGATTTAGGAAATCTCCTAACCATGTACACTGAGACCTGTTCATTAACCGGAATTGGTAAAATTAGTTTCGGTGTTGACTTAGGTGAAGTTACCGCAGATTCCTATGGGGATATCTCGTTTAATACGGATACCAAGAAAATTGAAATGAATGTATCTACTTTGTTGAAATTCCCGATGCAAAAGGATGTATTCACCAATATCTCCGAAGGATTAAAAGTGCTAGAAAGTCAGAAGAATGTAGATTTAACTTCGAAAAAAATCAATTTCTCTCAAGTGCTACGTTCCATATTGCCTGAAGAAAAAGTGAATGATCTCTTGAAAGATTATGAAGAAGAAAAACTGCGTAAAATGCCGGAAGGACTTGATCAAACCATGGTGCTTTCTGGATTGAAGTTTGAATACAAACAATTTAAATCAAATGAAAATGAATCTGGGTTTGAACGAGGTTGGGTAACCAAATCAACCAATGCTTCTTCGGAAGACGGTGAAGAAGAGGTGAAAGGAAAAAATCGATGTGCTATTATAGCGATTGAAGGGAAGCCTGTATTGAAAGAAGTAGAATTTAATATGGCCATCGCGCAAACGGCAATTGATAAATCAAATCAAGGATTACTCATTAATTTTAAAAACAGTGCCGATAAAGATTTTCTGTTGAATTATGGAATGGACAGAAAAGATGGTACCTTGCTAATTAATTCAAATGAACCAAGTCTTAAAACATTGATTACTGAAATGAAACCGGATAAAAGAAAATCTAAGAATTTCAGTTTTGATTGGGCCAGTGATTCGGCTACACAAAAAGGCTTGAGTCGTCTTAAAGAATTCTTAAGAGCTAGATAAATGAACGTGTTTTTAGCCTTCTTGCTTGCGTATCTTTTGGGTTCCATACCCTCGGCCGTTTGGTTGGGCAAGTGGTTGCATGGCATTGATGTAAGGGAACACGGCAGTAAAAATGCAGGGGCAACAAATTCCTTTCGCGTCCTTGGCAAACGAACCGGAATAATGGTGTTGGTACTAGATGTTTCCAAAGGGGTGCTAAGTATGATGGTGTGTATGCTATTACTAAAACAAACAGAATCGATGATATACCAAATGGTTTCCGCGGGTATTTGTGTATTGGGTCATGTATTTCCTGTCTTTGCCGGTTTTCGAGGAGGTAAAGGCGTAGCAACTTCTTTAGGCGTTTTCTTGGGATTGAATCCCTTAACTGCCTTAACATGTATCCTAGTTTTTTTACTTGTGTTCATGGCTACGCGCTACGTTTCTTTATCTTCTATAACAGCGGCATTTTTGTTGCCATTCATTAGTTTTTTTATCTATCACCAAGAAGCTATTGAAGTAATTTATTTTAATATTATCTTATCACTAATTGTAATATTGGCCCATCATAAAAATATAAAGCGCTTAATTGCCGGCGAAGAACAACGAATGAACTTTAACGGATCAAAGATGTAACTTCATCCAGGGTGTTTAATTCAATTAAAATAGCAGTTTTTTGGTTGTTCCTTTTCGGAGTAAGCAGTTATTCAACGGGACAATCTGTTATTCAAATTGAAAAACGCGCGAAGGAAGCCTTAAAGAATAAACAGTATGAAGCGGCTAAAATAGATTATCAAATTTTGGTAAGTCGTGAACCCAGTTCTGCTGATTACAATTTTCATTATGCCTTGTGTGTGTTTCATACAGAATCAAAAAAAGAATCACAAAAGTACTTTGAAGTTAGCATCAAGAATAGCAGTGCATTCTGCGAAGCACATTATTATTTGGGACGGATTTTTCACGCGGGTTATCTGTTTACTGATGCAATCACTGCGTTTGAAACCTATCGCGCGTGTGACCCATCAGACAGTAAAAATGCAGCGAAAGAAATAACTTATTGTCAGCAGGGGAGTAGGTTAATGGAAAATCCCCGATCACTGAGTGCCCTTTCTGTTTTTTCATCTCCAATTTCTGCCTACACGCAAAAATATCCGCTAGATGATATTGGAGGGTTAATCTTTGCGGATAACAGCCTTCAAACGAAACTCGATAAAAAAAACAACTACATGCCGCTTTGTTATTTCAAACGAGGGGATGCCTATAAGTTTTATGCAAGCTACGGGGATGCAGGTGAATTTTTGAAACTGTTTTTTATAAAGCGAATTTCACAAGATGTGTGGTCCAAACCAGAGCAAGTTGTGTTAGGGTCAACCCAAACATTTGATGCCGTATCCCCGTTTTATGATGCTGAAAATCACATGCTGTATTTTGCTGCGAATGGATTGAATTCGATGGGTGGCTTTGATTTATTCAAAGTGCCCTTTGTGGATGAATCTGTATCAGGTGAAATTCTAAATTTAGATTTTCCTTTTTCCTCCTCTGCAGATGATTTTTACTACATCCCCTTAAATCCAAGCGGAACAAAAGCATGCTTCGCTTCAGATCGGAATTCACCACTCGGAAAAATTCAGGTATTTACCATACAAAATCAACTCCAACAGAATGAAATATTGGTTCTTCAGGGACAATTTGTGGATTTAGTAGATGCAAAAAACACACGCGTTCAAGTTACGGTTAAGGATCCCGAAGATGGGATGATTTACGGACCATTTACAAGTAACGACCAAGGTCAATATCAAATCACCTTACCCGGACCCGGTGAATATGAATTTACAGCAAGTATCAATGGAACCATGCAGGTATTCCAAGATACTAAACGAATTCCTAGCCAAAAATCTAATATTACATTTAAACAGACCATTAAATATAGTATGGATAATCTGAGCGAAGTTGCACAATTCCTATATGACTTTAATGGACCGATTTCACAAGAATTAAAAGCATATAAGGCGAATGTTCTTTCCAGCTTAACCTTAAATCCTAAGATTAGCACGAAATCTAATACGGATTCAAATAATCCGCAAGATGCAAAAATAGATGAACCTGTCAAGGATATAGCGGCCGGTCTTGTCGCCTTAGGTTTCACGCAACCGAGCCTAGAAGAACAGAGTAATGCCTTGGCTGATCGATTGCTTGAGCTTTCATTAAAGGGAACCTTGATTCAAGATGAAATAGACGCATTAACGGAATCGATGGAAACGCTTTCACTTAACAATCGTCAACTTCAAGAGAACATTAAGACGCTAGAACGTGATATTGATCGAAGCACGGGGAATCCTTTTCAACAAGCAGTTTATCAGAAAGAATTAAAAAACACCATGGATAGCTTAGAGAAAATTAAGCGAAAACAACTGGTCGTTGCCTCATTAATTAAAACAAAGCAAACGGAGAAAAACCAATGGGATCTCTCTAATCAAGAGCCTTCTGTTACCGAATTAAGTGATGCGATTAAACTTTCGTTGATGAAAGGAGATAGAGACTCCTTAACTCAACTGTTAGCACTGCATGAAAAGAAAATAGAACAATTCATCAAAGACGCTAATCCGTCAAATGAACCCAAAAATAATGCGATAGTAGAATTACAAGATAAGCAACAAGCAATTGCGACAAAATTAGTCGCCCTTCAAAATGAACAAAAGCTTCTTGCTGATAAGCAAGCCTCTTTGGTGATTCAGGAAGAAAAAGCAACGAAAAAAGAATTGGAAGCGGTCAAAAGCCAGCAGGCTGAACTGAAAAAATCAAGTGACATGAATGCGTTAAGCATCCAAACCCTTCAAAAGGAAAACGAAAACACCTCACTGCGTCTTGAATTGATGCAAGAAATAGCCGCATTGAATGGCGGAGACTTGCCAAAAGAAGAGGTTGATTTAGATAATCAAACTGCTCAAATCGAGGAATTGCTGCGCTTGAAATCATATGCCAAGGATGTTGTTTCGGTCGCAGATAAAAATGACATCACCTCCGTTTTTAAAAAGGACTTAAGCACATTCAGTACCGAAGATAAACAGCAATTGAATGAGGCCGTTCAATCCGAAATGCTGCTGATAAAAAGTAAACTGGATAAATCTTCAAGTGAAGAAAGTCAACGCTTAGCAGAGCGGTATCAGTGGTTGGAAGCTAAATCAGAAGAGCTTAATGCCTCGCTTGCAACAAACACCTCAATCCCCGGCGTAGCGCAAACACGAAGCCAAGAAACCACGACGAATCCAACGACCGGAGCAACAGAACCTACGAACGGCGCAGCGCAAACACGAACCCAGGAAACCACTACAAATCCAACGACCGGAGCAACAGAACCTACGAATGGCGCAGCGCAAACACGAACTCAAGAAACTACCACAAATCCAACGACCGGAACAACAGAACCTACGAATGGCGCAGCGCAAACACGAACTCAAGAAACCACAACGAATCCAACGACCGGAGC
>JBEIDV010000021.1:0-18184 GCA_040383285.1 Crocinitomicaceae bacterium
CGAGCAGATTTAATTTCTTCCACCGCAAAATGACGTAATTCACTAATAATCTCCGTAATATGCTGAGGTAAAATATCGGTGGTAGATTCACCTCCAAGGGTATTAGGGATTAACCAAAGGGCGCCTTTTTTATTTGTCATTTGTTAAGTCAGTTATTAATGCTTCTGTTGCTTCATTCACTAGGGTAAATACCGCATCGAAGTCAGATTGGTTCCCGTAATAAGGATCGGGAACCTCTAGTTGTTTACTTGGGTAAAGGTGATCTAGGAGTAAATAAACTTTCTGCCGATCGGCATTTGTACTCGCTAAACGAAGTACATTGTTATAGTTACTTTGATCCATTACATAGATGCGATCGAACGCTAAAAAATCTTGTGAGGTAAATTGCCTAGCACGGAGTTCTGAAATATCTATTCCATTCGACTTAGCGGTTTGAATCATTCGATGATCTGGAGGGTTTCCAATGTGGTAGGCGGCAGTGCCTGCTGAATCCACAATCCAAGGCAATTGCTTTTCAGATACCTTGTTTCGCAATAAACCGTCGGCTAACGGTGATCGACAGATATTCCCTAAACAAACCATTAGAATTCGCATGTGCAAAGGTACGAAAAATCATAGGAAGCAGGACTTAAACAACCACTTTTCTATCCTTCCATTTGGCTCGAAAGGTCGGGATCAGTATTAATAAAATCAAATTATAACAAGGAAATATCACTTGAAATCCGGGGATCAACAACCATACTAAAATTCGGTTAAATCTAAAAAAATACCCCGCATAAAAAATCAAATCTAGCCCAGTTTTTACACATAACAAAAACAGCATTTCCGAGTATTGCTCCTTGAATAGATAAACACCCAATAAGGTGTAAAAAGCAACAGATAGTACCGTTTGAATTACCCCTAAGCTTGTAGCAAAATGATCTTTGACCTTTTTGGTTTTTGAAATCCATCGGATGCGCTGATGCAAAAAAGCAACCAGCCCTTTAGGCGCATAGGTATATACCGCAAGTAAGGGATCTGAAATCAACCGTATATCCTTTCCCTTTTTTCTAAAATCTCGCAATAGAAATAAATCATCGCCGCTTGATATGTGTTGATGTGAGGAGTAATCATCTGCCGTTAAAAACGCACTTTTACTATATAATAAATTCGCTCCACTTGCAATAACTGGCCGAAATAGTCCGTACAACCCAACATTGATGGCATTCATGATATGTAAATCAATTTCTTGCCATAGCTGTCTCTTGGATCGTCCAACTAATATAGCCGGCAGAATCCATAAGTCCGCAACTGGAAGCTTTTCTAATTCAGCAAAGTAGTTTGGACCAAAAAAAACATCTGCATCTAAGGTGAGGTAATAATCGCTATTGGCATGTTCCATACCATATCTCAGTGCCTCCTTTTTACCGAATTTTACATCTGGAAGGGATACTATGGTGATGGGCAATTCATTAATTTGTTCTTGAAGGAAAGCAAGGCCAGTATCAGTTGAGTGATCATTAATAAAAATAATTTCAAACGGAAGTTTAACTGAATTTTTGATCGATTGAATGATCCTAGGTAAGGATTCGGCCTCATTCCGAAACGGAATCAAGACGGATATTTTTTCTAATGAAAGATTTTCAGAGGTCTTCGACCGAGCCTTGAACTTATGCCTTGTACCACCAACACCAACTATTAATGCCAGCAATAATAAATATATTAGGAGAAAAACCGTGCTTTCCATGTACTCGATATACGTATTAAGGCGAATAAAACGGGAAGTACCACATTAAACCCCCAAGTAAAAAAGGCAGTTAACATAATTTCTTCCTTAGGATAGTCAAACCATGAAAACACAGCCACAGCAATTAGTTCACGAATTACGATTTTACCGAACAAAATTGAAGGAGAAAGTGTAATTAAACCATAGCTTAACATTAAGATAAATACTTGCTGAACACTAAAGTACACACCGAATCCAACTAATATTAGGTGAAACTGTGCGGAAAAGACCGCATACCGCATGATACTAAATCCTAAGATTTTAAGTTTATTTGGCGCTGGATCTGCTGGGTGTAAATTATGAATGAATGACCATCTCAGCCATCCAGAAGGAAACTTCAATCTAAGAAAATAAGCAAGTAAACTTAACATAATTGCCACACTAAACGTCAAGGTTACGATTAATCGATTGATACCAAATAAATAAATCGAAGCCACTAAGGCGAAGAACACAGTTACAATAAACTGTGCTAACCCAGTATGTACTCCAGCATGCATCCAATGTATGTTCTGTTTTTGATCCTTAAATCCCATGCGCCCAAATGTGGTTGCAATCAATGCGGGTGAAAAAAAGGAAACCACTATCCCTTGATAAAATGCATGAAATTGATCGGAAAGGGAAATGTCATGCTGAAAAACGCTGGTGTGAAATCGTTTCCATTCAAGCCAAACGTTAAATGGAACCAATATTAGAGCCGCGATAACCACCGGGTAATTGACCACGTTAATCGCTTTAAAGGATAGCCATTTAATACCCACGTGATAACAGATTATAAACAAGATAGCAAGCAAAAGAAATCGAACCAATAGTTCAAGAGAGGCATTAAAATGAGTAGCTTTACTTTTCCTTTTCATTTCCAATGGCTGAAGATAGAATAATTCTTGGAATTGACCCCGGAACAACTGTTTTAGGGTATGGATTAATCCACGTGAAAAACGGTAAACTCTCTCTATTGAACTTTGGTATTGTTCAGCTGCATAAACTACCATCCCATCCCGACAAGTTAAAACGCATATTAGAACGTTTAAATGGCTTGATTGAAGAGTATAAACCAGATGAAATGGCCATTGAAGCACCCTTTTTCGGTAAGAATGTACAATCGATGTTAAAATTAGGCCGTGCGCAGGGAGTTGCAATCGCAGCATGTTTAAATCATAATATTCCATTTGAAGAATACGCTCCACGACGAATTAAACAGAGCATAACAAGCAATGGAAATGCCTCTAAGGAACAAGTTGCGGCAATGCTGCAATCGCTATTGAAATTTGATGAAATGCCTAAGTATTTAGATGCCACGGATGGTTTAGCGGTTGCCGTTTGCCACGTATTCTCTAAAGGAGTTGGTGAACACAACAAAGCCAAAGGAGGTGGATGGAAGAGTTTTATTAAGGACCAATCCCATAGAGTAAAAAAGCATGACTAATTGCATACAAATATATACCGATGGTTCCTCGAGAGGAAACCCTGGCCCCGGGGGATTTGGTATTGTTATGAAATTTGGAACCAACGAAAAAACAGTCTCTAAAGGCTACAGACTCACCACCAATAACCGGATGGAATTATGGGCGGTTATCCATGCGTTGGAACTAGTTAATACAAACAAATACCCCATTCATATTTATTCGGATTCAAAATATGTAATTGAGGCCATTGAAAAACGATGGGTATGGGGCTGGGAGAAAAAAGGATTCAAAGGGAAGAAAAATGAAGACTTATGGAGAAAATACCTTCAACTACATCCCAACTATACACTAACATTTCATTGGGTTAAAGGGCATGCTGGTCATCCAGAGAATGAGCGTTGTGATGTCCTTGCAGTTCAAGCGGCTACTTCATCTAATCTTGGTATCGATGAAGGGTACGAACAAGCTAAACGCTTGGGATTACTTTGAACCAATAACCGTTACAAATCCACTTCGATCCACTGCCGTACCTCCGAGCATTTCTCCAATTACTCGGTAGAAATAAACGCCATCTGTGCACGGAACACCTTCTGAGGTGTCTCCATCCCAAAGTGCGATACCCGTTTGATCTTTAATCATGTAAACCATATGGCCCCAACGGTTAAAAATCTGTACTTGATACATTTTGAAAAACTGTTCAGATAATACCAATTCATCATTTACCCCATCTCCATTCGGTGTAATAACATTGGGAATAATTAAGTCGGGGTCTTTTACATTGATTACTAGTGAATAAGAATCCTCACATCCCTGTTGATCAACTACGGTTAATGTAATGGTGTAAGGCCCACTTAAGCCAAAACTGGTTGTTTGAGCACCGTTATTATTTAACGTATAGGTTGTATCGCTATTGATATCCCAGGTCCAACTTACGATTGGACTTGCAATAAAAGTGGATTGATCGGTAAAAACTACCGGATCGTTTTGATCCACAAGCATGGGATTCGCGGTGAAATCCGCATCTAATCCATCGTCAAATACGGTCACCGAATCAAGTATGGTAGTAATCTCACATCCATCTGGACTTATAAGTGTAACACTGGCCTGATAGGACCCCGGAGTTTCGTAATTATATACAAAATTGGTTTCATTGTATACAAAATTACCATCACCCATATTCCAAATTAAACTGTCTACGTTGACCGGAGCTTGCACAAGGAAAGCTGCACCTTGAGCGCAGAGATTTGGATTTTGAACAAATCCAGGGACCCCTTGTGGACCACCGATCGTTACGTGATTGTCTACTGTAGTGTCATCAACACATCCATATTGATCCGTAATTTGAAGCGTTAAGTCAAATGCACCATTTATTACAAAGGTATTGCTTGGGTCTTCTAAAATTGAATTATTGCCATCCCCAAAGCCCCAATTCCATGCGGTGATATTTCCATACGCTTGAGAAGAATCTTGATAGGTACCGAATAAAGGTGGGCACGCATATTCACCATTGGCATTTAAAACGGCCCCACTAAAACTATAGGTTGGTATCGCATGCGGCAAAGAAACAGTAACTAACTGGGTTAAGGTATCCTCACATCCATTGGAATCAATCGCAACAAGTGATAAATTAAAGGTACTACTCAATTGACTAACTGGAAGATTTGGCGGAACAACCGAGATAATACCTGTATCCTGAGCAGTTCCAAACGCTTGATTATTCACATACCACGCATAAGATAGGTTTCCAACACCAGTAGATGAATTTAAGGTGAGGTTGGTATCTGATGCACACACCACCGATGGGAAGGTGAAATTAGCAGTTGGCTTTGTGATGGTTATTGGTACAGTAGCCGGAGTTGAAGAACAACCAAATACATCATAAACCACCATTGTTGCATAATAGGTACCGTTTCCATTAAAGGTATGATTAATGGGCTGATTCACGGCATTCGTAGTCACGGAAGTATTATCATCAGAAAATGTGGTGACGAAATATGACAATGGCATTCCATTTCCAACAGCCAAAGAAGAATTATTGAATGTAACTGGGAAAGGAGAACACCCAACAGCGTCTTGAGCAGAAATAATTGGGAATGGAATATTCAAGACACGTACAGGATGCATAATTTGCGCGGTACATCCAACACTATTTGTTACGGTAAGTGTAATGTTATAAAGCCCTTGTGTAGTATAAACATAGGCTGGATTTGGACCTGAAGTAAGGGTTTGTCCATTCCCCATAGCATAAGACCAATTGGTTAATGGATGTGCATTCCACGAGGTACTCGCATTAAAAAGAAGCAAACTATCGTTTCTACAAACCGAATCGTTCGACATAGTAAATTGTGCAGCTATTTGAGAAATATTTATAGTCTTTGTAATACTATCATGACAACCGGTGGTATAGTTGTGAATTACTTGTTCCACCGTGTAGGACCCATACGTTGCAAAACTGTGGGCCGTATTTCCATTATTTACGCCATCCAATACGGCGTTACCAATGTTTGTATTCGGAGTACCGTCGCCCCACTCCCATGTCATACTCACATTGTCAGGTTGTTCGCCATGGATAGCATTGTCGGTAAATGTTATGTTCACCGGGAAATTACCCGGATTACACACTAATTGTTGCGAAGGATTAAATTGAGCAATTGGAGCCAATACATACACCGCAGAATCAATGGTAATTGAATCTTTACAGCCTCGGAAATCCACAATTAACTGCACTGACATATACCCAGTATCTTGCGTAAATTGATGTGTAGGATCTTCTTGCGTTGAGGTACCGTCACCAAAATCCCAAAAATAGGTAACTTCATTTGGTTGATGGGGAACTGAAATCACCGTACCATTCGTAAAGTTTACGTTTTGTTTAACGCATGTCACCAATGGGCTCATTGTAAAATCAACTAAATCAATGTCGCCAACCGTAACGTAATCATTCATAAACATCGTGTCAATGCACCCAGACTGAGAGGTTACTACTAGGGTAACATCATATAATCCCAAATTATAGGTTTGGCTCGGCGGGTTTTGTCCGTTGAATGTTTGTCCATTGCCAAAATTCCACTGCCAACTTACAATAGGATTGGCCGGATTAGGACTTGAAGAGGTATCCGTAAATTGTACCGTATGTGGTGTACAACCACCAGGTTCGGCGGCGAAAAAACCAGCTTCAATATTCACAATGTTGATGTAATTATTTTGTGTGGTACTTCCTGTGCATCCAGCTGCAGTACTCACAGAAAGGGTTACATTATATTGACCACTTGCATTATATATTTGAGCGGGTGGCGTGGTACCTGTATAGGTTTGACCATTGCCGAAATTCCATGTATAAGTACCTGCGACCCCTGTAGTGTTTGTAAAGTTAACCGAGGAGGGTGCGCAATTAGTTAGCGGATTAGCTGTAAACGAAGGGGTAATACTATTTTGAATCGTGATTTGTTGGGTTACATTATCGGTACATCCTGAGCCGGTATTTTGAGAAGTCAGTGTTATCGTATAAGTCCCTGCGGTATTGAAGGTAAAGGATGGGTTTTGCTGTGCGCTATTTCCCTGGCCTCCAAAATTCCAGCTCCATGTATTTGCACCGGCGGTTGAGTTGTCTTGAAAAGAAATTGCGCTTCCAACGCATCCTGCGGCTGGAGCAGTAATACCCGCTTGGAAATTACTCACAACTATAGAGTCCGTATAACTAGCAACACAGCCCGTTGTGGTATTGGTAACCGTAAGTTGCACTCCAAAATTTCCTGCCGTATTGTAAGTAACATTAGCAGGATTTTGACTGTTGGAGTTTTGCCCATTCCCAAAATTCCATGCATATGAAAAATTAGCACCGCTTGATGAGGTATTCGTGAATCCCACGGTTAACGGAACCGTACAGCCAATACCTGTTACATTGAACCCAACAGTTGGCGCAGGCAAGACCGTAATGTAATTTGCTTTTATTTCTGAATCTACAGCCCCATTAGCATTAGTTACGACAAGCGTAACGGTAAAGGTCCCTGCGGTTGTAAATACGTGCGAAGGGTTCTGTGTAGTTACGGTAACACCATCACCAAAATTCCAGGAATATTGGCTAATCGCTGGGCCGCCATTAGCGGTAGATGTAGAAGTAAAATTGACCGGCACACCGGCACATACACTCAGTGGCGAAGCGGTAAAATTAGCCGTAGGCGATTGAGCCATTGCGGTAATAAAACTACACACACAAGCGATAAATAATAAGTTAATTTTCATAGGCCCACCTAGGACATCAAAAATACGTAAATAGTTGCTTAAAAGCACATTATTTTTTCATGAAGGGAAACCATGAAATGTGCTCATCTTTATTCACATTTCTACGCTCGCAAACCGATAAAAACTGATCTTCTAAAATGGCGGTAATTCCAAAATATTTCGCACTTGGATGCGCAAAATACCATCCAGAAACCGAGGATGCGGGATGCATCGCTAAGGACTCAGTTAATGATACACCAATTCGCTCTGTCGCATTCAACACATTAAAGATACCAAGCTTTTCATAATGATCTGGACATGCAGGATATCCCGGCGCAGGTCTAATCCCTGTGTATTTTTCTGCAATTAAGTCTTCGTTTTTTAACGGTGTTTTGTCATAACCCCAATGCGTATGCCGCACACGTTCATGCAACCATTCGGCCAAGGCCTCGGCTAAGCGATCCGCAACCGCTTTAATCATAATGCTGGTGTAATCATCATGAGCCATTTCGAATTGCCTACAGATGTTTGTTACGTCACCAGAAGTAACGGCAAAGCAACCGATGTAATCTTCAATCCCGCTTTCTTTGGGGGCTATATAGTCTGATAAACACAGATTAAATTGCCCCGAAGTTTTTTCTATTTGTTGACGCAAGCCAATGGAACGATGCAATACCTGCTGCTTTGTTTCATCATAAATTTCAATGTCATCACCCACTGCATTCGCATTAAAAATTCCATAAACATAGGTCGGGTGAAACCACCCATTTTTAATACCATCAGATAAGCACATTCTTGCATCGTCAAGCAGTTTTGTTGCCTCCACTCCAACCACTGAATCCGTTAGGATTTCAGGATATTTACCGTGTAGATCCCAACTTCTAAAGAAGGGTGACCAATCAATATAAGGAATTAAGGTTTCCACATCTATTTTGCCATCAAAAATACCGAGCTGTGTTGGTTTCACTATGTTATCTTTTGAAAAATCAAGCATCAACTTGTTTTTTCTAGCCATTTCAATGGGAACCATTCGTTTGGTTGCATTGTGCAATTCATGGTGTGCACGAATGCGTTCGTATTCCTCTAACACGGTATCGTGATAGGCCTTGGAATCACCTCCCAACATTTTTTCGGCGACGGTAACAGCTCTAGAAGCATCGGGTACATAGATAACGGGGCCCTCATAATTCGGTGTAATCTTTACCGCGGTATGCACTTTAGACGTGGTTGCCCCACCAATAAGTAAAGGAATATTTAAATTTCGCTCTTGCATTTCAGTAGCCACCTTCACCATTTCTTCGAGGGATGGCGTAATTAACCCACTTAATCCAATAATATCTACACCTTCTTCAATCGCCCGATTAACAATTTCATTACCAGGGACCATAACCCCCATATCTATAATTTCATAGTTATTGCAGGCTAGAACCACTCCAACAATATTCTTTCCGATGTCGTGCACGTCTCCTTTCACGGTAGCCATTAAAATCTTTCCGGCTTTTTGTATTTCACCATTCTTGTCTGCCTCTATATAGGGCTGAAGAAAAGAAACCGCTTTTTTCATTACGCGTGCTGATTTAACCACCTGAGGTAGAAACATTTTCCCTTCACCAAAGAGGTCACCAACAACATTCATTCCCGCCATTAAGGGTCCTTCAATAATTTGAAGCGGCTTCGGATAAAGCGGTAAACACAGCGCCACATCATCCTCAATAAACTTATCAATTCCTTTTACTAATGCATGTTCGATGCGTTTTTGTACTTCCCATGCTCTCCAAGCCTCATCAACTACCAGTTCTTTTTTGCCTTGCTTAACCGTTTCTGCGAAATTAAGTAAGCGTTCTGTCGCGTCTTCACGGCGATTAAAGAGTACATCTTCAATGTGTTCCAATAATACGGGATCAATATCGGAATAGACGGCGAGCATCGTTGGATTAACAATCCCCATATTCATACCATGTTGTATCGCATGATAAAGAAAGGCTGCATGCATTGCCTCCCGAACCGCATTATTTCCGCGAAAAGAAAATGATACATTCGAAACGCCACCACTGACATGGCACCCTGGTAAGTTTTGAGTTATCCATTCGGTAGCTCTAAAAAAATCAAGTGCGTTGAGTGCATGTTCTTCCATTCCCGTGGCTACTGGGAAAATGTTTGGGTCAAAGATTATATCGTTCGGATGCACATTGGCTTTATTAACCAATAAATCATAGGAACGAGCACAAATCTCAATTCGACGTTCGTAGGAATCGGCTTGTCCGTGTTCATCAAATGCCATCACCACCATGGCGGCCCCCATGGATTGGATAAATTTAGCTTGTTGAATAAATACCTCTTCTCCTTCCTTAAGCGATATGGAATTAACCACCCCTTTACCTTGAAGGCACTTAAGGCCCGCCACAATAATCTCCCATTTAGAGCTATCTATCATGATCGGAATTCTTGCAATTTCAGGTTCTGAGGCAATAAGATTCAGGAAATTCACCATGGCAAATGTTCCATCAATCATGGCTTCATCCATGTTCACATCTAAAATTTGTGCTCCACCCTCTACTTGCTCGCGAGCAACGGCTAAGGCCTCTTCATAGCGATCCTCTTGAATCAAACGTAAAAATGCTTTTGAACCCGTAACATTGGTTCGTTCACCAACATTAACAAAATTACTTTGTTTTGTGGCGATTAATGGTTCTAGTCCTGAAAGCCTAAGAATTCGTTCCATGTGTTAATTTTCGTGGTGAATAGTGCTTAGCGAGTTGGGCAATCTTCGCAATGTGTTCGGGCGTGGTTCCACAGCATCCTCCGATGATGTTCACTAAGCCTTTTTTAAAGAAGGATTCCACCTTTAATCCCATAATCTCAGCGGTTTCGTCATATTGTCCAAACGCATTAGGAAGTCCAGCATTCGGGTGCGCACTGACAGCGAAGGGGCTTTTATCGCTCAACACGGCTAAATATGGTTCCATTAGTTCTGAACCAAGGGCGCAATTCAAGCCAATAGAAAGCAATTTCACATGTTGTAAAGAAATTAAGAATGCTTCAGGGGTTTGGCCTGAAAGGGTTCTACCGCTGCGGTCAGTAATCGTGCCCGAAATCATTATTGGAAGTGCAACCTTTCGGTGTTCAAAAACCTCATTGGCCGCAAAAAGTGCCGCTTTCGCATTGAGTGTATCAAACACCGTTTCAATTAACAGCACATCTACTCCTCCATCCATAAGGGCTTCAATTTGCTCCTTGTATGCCGTTTTTAATTCATCAAAACTAACTGCTCGATACCCAGGGTTGTTCACATCCGGAGAAATAGAAGCCGTGCGATTAGTTGGCCCAATAGATCCTGCTACAAACCGGGGTTTATCTGTAAATAAATCCGCTGCATCTCTCGCTAATTTAGCGCCTTGGAAGTTAATGTCATATACTGCATCCTCTAAGTGATAATCCGCTTGAGCGATGGTTGTTCCGGAAAAGGTATTGGTTTCAATGATGTCGGCTCCTGCAGCCAAATACTCTTTATGAATTTCAAATATGATATCCGGTCGGGTAATGTTTAGTAAATCATTATTTCCTTTCAATGAGGAAACATGAGAGGCAAAACGTTCTCCTCTAAAATCCGCTTCCTCCAACGGGTAACGTTGTATCATGGTTCCCATGGCACCATCCAACACCAAAATATGGTCTTGAAGTTGTTTTTCAATTGCTGTCATTATTCATTTGGGAAGAAAGGCACAAGCCAAAACTTATCTTTTTCCACTATGGGAATAGGATTTGGCACCTTATCAGTTCAACAGGTTGCCAAGGTTTCACAGGGCCGGTCCCTCCACCTTTCTTCATAAGTTAAATTAGTAAAGAACTGTTGCAAAAATAGGGAGATATTATAAATGTTTTATAAGTTCCAAGATGTTTTTTACTTTCACCAATATGAAATCTATCGGCATCTTGTTTTGCTTGGTTGGTGGACTTGCTTTTTGCCAAGTTAATTTGACAAGTTCAAGTTTACCTATTGTTAAAATCACAACACCCCCGGGACAACAAATTAATGATTTAACTCGCATCGTATGCGACATGGGGGTAATTGATAATTCAAGTGGATTGAATTTAATAACCGATCCAGTTAATAACTACAGTGGAAAAATAGCCATTGAAATTCGTGGATCAACCTCACAACAGTACCCAAAGAAAAGTTATGGCTTTGAAACTCAAACTCTACTTGGAACGAACAATAATGTTTCTTTAATGGGATTGCCCATTGAAAACGATTGGATTCTTAATGGCCCCTATCCTGACAAGACCTTATTAAGGGATGCATTAACTTATAATCTTTCAAGAAAAATGGGCCACTATGCTTCACGGTTTAGGTTCTGTGAATTACTTATAGATAATCAATATTTGGGAGTCTATTTGCTTCTAGAGCGCATAAAAAAAGATAATAACCGTGTAAATATAGCCACCGTAGATCCTGATGATTTGGCAGGAGACTCGCTTACGGGGGGATATATTATTAAGGTAGACAAATTGACAGGAGAAAGTGGAACAACCTGGAATTCTAATTATAGTAATGAGGTTGTATTTCAATTCCACGATCCAGAATCTGACGAATTACAGGCGCAACAAATTGCATATATAACATCATATGTTTCAAATTTTGAACAAGCAATTCAAGCGAATCCTGAAGGTGCATACCTTCAATGGATAGAGCCAATTTCTTTTTATGATTTTTTTATACTTCAAGAACTCGGCCGTACGGTGGATGGTTATCGTTCGAGCTCCTTCATGTACAAGGATAAAAATTCAGGGGATTTTCAAGGGAGGTTAGTCGCTGGGCCGATGTGGGATTTCAATCTATCCTATGGAAACGCTGATTATTGTGATGCGTTCTTAACTACGGGATGGCAATATAATTTTGATCAAATTTGCAATTTCACAACTCAAATACCCTTTTGGTGGAATCGTTTATTGGATGCCCCGAGTTACCGAAATGGATTACGTTGCCGCTGGGAGGAATTAAGACAAGGTCCATTACATACTGATTCTATAAATTATTGGATAGACTCAATGGCTTTAGAGCTTCAAGATGCGAGAATTCGAAATTTTATACAATGGCCCATAATAGGTGAATATGTAAATTGGAACGCCTTCGTAGGAAACACCTATGAAGAGGATGTGGATTTCATGAAGAATTATATTAGTGAACGAGCCATTTGGTTAGACCAGAACATACAAGGAACATGCAATGCATCAATTGCTAGTGAATCTCAAGAACCAACCATACGCGTATTCCCCAACCCCACAGATAATTGGCTATCCGTCACAAGTAACATGCCTGGAAAATTGATTATTCACGATGCCTTTGGAAAGATCTATTGCAATGCAATAAATTCAAATCAAATATGGGTTGGAAACTTAGCCCCTGGCATCTATTTCGCAACCTTTTCAACCGTTGAAATGGAACAAATCACCTCAAGATTTATCAAACGATGAAACGATTTTTTAATAGCTTAGGATTCGCGTTTTCAGGAATAATCCAAAGTTGGAAAATAGGTCAAAATTTCAAAATCCAAGTTGGGTGCGGTCTGGTATCCCTCGTACTTTGTGTTTTATTAAACGTTCAAGGTTGGGAATGGATTGTTGTGCTTATATTAATCGGTGGTGTGCTTGCATTAGAAACCATCAATTCAGCCATTGAGAAATTATGTGATTTAATTTCTACGCAAAGAGACCCTAAAATAAAAACAATAAAAGACCTTAGCGCCGGAGCAGTGCTTATATTCTGTGTTATTGCCTTGGTCATCGGCTGCCTGATTTTCATTCCAAAAATTATTTTAGCCCTTAGTTGAGTCGGTACTTTGATCCAGAGGTCCTTGCAATTTGCCCCTTTAACTCTAATCCCAAAAGCAGTCCATGAAGTTGGGAAGTTGCCATACACGAATGAATCACCAATTCATCCATATACAGGGATTCATGTTGCTTTAAAATGGAAATTATTTGTTGTTCATTAGGCGATAAATTCACGGGCAAAGAAAGCTCTTGTTGTCTAGAACGCGGCTTATCCCAACCCAACATGCTTAGAATATCTGATGAATTCGTGACAAGGTGAGCCTTTTGTTGCCGAATTAAGGCATTGCATCCGGCGGAATACTGTTGATGCACAGAACCTGGAAAGGCAAAAACGTCTCTGTTATAATCATTCGCTAGATCTGCAGTTATTAGAGCCCCGCCTTTTTCTCTGCTTTCTACTACGATGGTCGAATCGGAAAGACCTGCAACAATACGGTTTCTAACTGGGAAATTTTCACGCACCGGTTTAGAGAATAAAGAATATTCTGAAAGTAACGCCCCGCCGTGTTCTAGGATTTCTTGTGCCAATTTAGTATTTCGTTTAGGGAATACTTGATTCAATCCACTTCCTAATACGGCAACAGTTGGTATGTTGTTCTTTATAGAATATTCGTGAGCCACGCTGTCAATTCCCATAGCCAAGCCCGAAACAGTAAGCACGCCGGCCTCCGAAAGTCCTTGCATTAATTCCTTAATTAATTCAATTCCATACGTGGTGTGCATCCTTGAGCCAACGATTGCTATTGTTCTGCGCGAATTCAATAGGTCTTCCCCTCGGCAATAAAGTACAATTGGGGCATCAACACATTGTTTTAATCTTCTCGGGTAAGTTGGATCCAAAATAAAAATAGGTTCGATTCCATAGGTGGCACAGGCCTCAATTTCCTTTACTGCCAAATCCAATGCACTGTTCCGCTCCATAGATGCCAATTGGTTTGCGGTGAGTCCAATGCATTGTTTTAAATCCGAAATGCTGATTGAAAAAAATTGCTCTGGATTAAGTTCAGAAAGAATACTATTAATTCGTATCGGACCAAGACCTTTTAAAAAACTCATCGCCACCTTATAAACTAAGCCATCACCACCCATTTTTTTATATCTTCGTTAACTCTAATTTACTTAAAAATTAACTAGACGTGTGGCGATTATTACTTTTTAACATCTGTATTTTCTCTGTATTTCACGGATTTAGCCAAACACTAACAGGTACAATCACATCATCAGAAGATGGAAAACCGATGAGCGAGGTTAAAGTAATTCATGAAGGTTCAAATCAAGTGATAAAATCAGATGGTAGTGGGAATTTTATACTGAATAACTTATCATTACCAGCAACCATAACCATTCGTACGAATGGATTCATTACACAAACACTTGAAGTAACGACGTACGATAAGCTTACTATCCAATTAGTGCCCAAGCAACGGGTAATGAATACGGTGGTAGTTAGTGCGGGCAGACGTGATCAGCAATTAGAAGAAATCCCAATATCCATTGAAATAATAAAGCCTGCATTAGTTGCAAACAAAGGGTTAACCAACCTTGCTCAAGCGGTTGACCAAAGCCCAGGTGTTTATGTGATGGATGGTCAAGTGAGTATACGCGGTGGCGGTGGATATGCTTATGGCGCGGGAAGTAGGGTGTTATTGTTGTGGAATGGGGTGCCCATGCTTTCGCCTGATATTGGTGACGCTAAATGGAATGCCGTTCCAATGGAACAAGCTTCTCAGATAGAAATATTAAAAGGCGCCTCGTCTGTACTTTACGGCAGTGGTGCATTAAATGGAGTAATTGCCCTAAACGAACGCGAGCCAGGTCCTGATGGTGTACTTGAAGCTAAAATTCAAAGTGGAATTTATGACAATCCGAACCGTAAGTCACTTCAGTGGTGGGGGAAAGGAAAGGAACAAGCGTTCAATCCGACCTTTCATATGGCGGATTTGTATTACGGAAAATCAATTAAAAACATTGGGTATACAATCGGAGCGAACGTATTTTATAATGAGGCGTTTCGCCAAGGTGAGCAAGAAAAACGTGCTCGAATTAACGGAAGCTTTTACTATCGTCCATTGAAAGAAAACAGTAAATTGAAAGCAGGTATCAGTTACAACTTACAGCTACAAGATGCGGGTGTTTTCGTATTGTGGAAAAATGATTCTATGTGTTATCAAGCCATGGACAATACCATTTCAAGACAAAAGGCCGTGCGCTTTAATGTGGATCCGTACCTAAAGTTTATTGATAACAAAAACAATAAGCACCATTTTAGAACGCGATATTATTTAGTTACAACGGGAAATGATACCAAGGTATATGATGCTTCATTTGCCCAAATGTACTATTTCGATTATCAATTTCAAAAGAAGATAAATAGTGGAACAAATGTAACACTTGGAGCAACGAACACGCTCAATAATATTAAAAGTTGGGTCTTTGGAGATCACATAAGTGAGAATGCAGCAGCGTATAGTCAATTCGAAATAAAGGCAAAAAAGTGGGATTTTACCACCGGATTAAGGTTAGAATTCTGCAAGTTAGATACGCTTCCTTTTGATTCTCAATTCAAAATAGGTTCGTTTGAGTCACCGATATACCCGATTTTACGTGCGGGGGTTCATTATGAGCCATTTAAAGGCACTCACTTTCGAGGATCATTAGGTCAAGGGATTCGTTTTCCTTCCATCGCCGAACGCTTTGTATCTACCTCAGTTGGCGGCGTGGTGATTTTTAAAAACCCTACGCTTCGTCCAGAAACTGGTTATGCCGCAGAAGTTGGCGTCAAGCAAGTATTTAAAATTGGAGGCTGGAAAGCGATGGCCGATGTGGCGGGTTTTGCCAATTATTACTCGAATATGACAGAATTCACCTTTGGATTATATAAACCGGACAGCATCACGGTATTACAAACCACCAATCCAGACACCATCAATTACTTTTACAATTGGGTAGGATTTCAGGCGCAAAATGCAGAACAAGCTTTTATTGGTGGAGCAGAATTCTCATTTAACAGCATGGGGAAAATTGGTGAAGTTGATTTAACCACCTTATTGGGTTATACGTACATGTATCCCATTAGTCTTAATAAAGATTCCCTTTACAAACTCTCCTTCTCAGACCCAAGTACGAACATGTTAAAATATCGCTTTAATCACATGGCCAAGGCCGATATTCAGGCGACATACAAAGCGTTTAGCGTAGGAGTTTCTTCACGATACAACAGCTATATGAAAAACATTGATCGAGTCTTTGAAGACGGGGTGCTTGGAGAGGAATTACTGGTAGGTATGGCGAATTATCGTTCTGTTTTCAATAAAGGTGTTGCGGTTTTTGATGCGCGCTTTGGGTATCAAATAAATGATGCCTTTAAAGTTAATTTTATTGCTAATAATCTCTTTAACAAGGAATACGTCAGTAGGCCTGGCGATGTCCAAGCACCCAGAAACTTCATACTTCAAATGCAGTTGGCTTTGTAATTTTTTGTTTCTTTAAGCCCCAAAACCAAACCTATGCGTGTATTTTTATTCTTACTAATCTCTTTGTTGTTTACCACACGTTCCTTCTCCCAACTCAATGGTGTAGTTACGGATCAATCGACAGGCAAGCCCTTATATGGTGTGAAAATATATGCCTCCACCGGAGAAAAACAACTCTCTGATTTCGATGGTAAATTTAGTTTCAGCAATACGACACTTCCTTTAAAACTGGTGTTTAATTTATTAGAATACCGAATTGATACGGTAGTTATCACCAGCCTCAGTACTATAAACCATGCGATGCGTGTGAATGAAAAAACAGAGCAAACCGTAGTGGTATCCGCAAATAAACGCGCGCAAAAAATTGAAGAAATCCCAATTTCTCTTGAAGTTATTAAGCCTCGCTTAATTGAAAATAAGGGGATGGTGAATTTAGAGCAAGCCGTGGAACAAACACCAGGTGTGTTTACCATGGATGGTCAAGTGAGCATTCGAGGAGGTTCCGGATTTGCATACGGCGCGGGAAGTCGCGTTATGATGCTATGGAATGGCTTACCCCTGCTATCAGGGTATGCGGGAGATGCCCAATGGAATGCTATTCCTATTGAGCAAGCATCGCAGGTAGAGGTGATAAAAGGTGCATCATCCGTACTTTATGGAAGCGGGGCATTAAATGGCGTGATCGCCTTGTCGGAGAAAGAACCGGGATTAAAGCCAGAAACCAAAATCAGAGTACAAACGGGAATCTATGATAATCCTAGAAGGAAATCTATGCAATGGTGGGGAAAAGACAGCGCGCAACGTTTTAATCCAATGAATCAACAAGTGGAGATTTTTCGTAGCCAAATGTTTAAGCGTACTGGCTATACCTTATCCACTGTGTTTTACAATGACAAAGGGTATCGTCAAGGAGAGACAGAAACTCGGGGTAGAATCAGTGGGACCTTATATCTCCGTCCTTTAAAAATAGAACGGCTTAAAGCAGGGATTAGTTTCAACTATCAATTGCATAAAACTGGGAATTTCTTGATTTGGCAAAGTGCAGATCAAGGGTATACACCCAGTGGAGGTGCCGACACAGCAAACCCAGCATCTACCCTAACCTACAACCTATCAAATCGCCTCTTTATCGATCCGTATGTAAAGTATATTGATAAACACAATAATAAACATAGTATTAAAACCAGAGCTTACCTAACGACAAATCAGAACATTAGTAATGATCAGCAAAGTAATGGAGCAGTGGTTTATATAGCCGACTATAATTTTCAGCGTAATTTCAAATCTGGAGGCACCCTTGTTTCTGGTTTATTTGGCACCCATAATGTAGTGTTTTCTAATTTGTTCGGAGACCATTCCTCAAATAATGCCGCGGCTTATGCACAGTATGATCACCACATTGGTAAATTCGATTTTACCGGAGGGATGCGTGCAGAATATTTCACCATGGACAATAAAAAAGGAGATTCTGATTTTAAAATTGGGAATAC